>CAMAEX010000001.1:0-30116 GCA_945832065.1 uncultured Clostridia bacterium
GCATCCCCGCCGAGCGCATTTTCCGCTTCGGCAAGGAGGACAACTTCTGGGAGCATGGCTCCGGCCCGTGCGGCCCCTGCTCCGAGGTCTACTATGACCGCGGCGAAAAGTACGGCTGCGGCAAGCCCGGCTGCACCGTCGGCTGCGACTGCGACCGCTATATGGAGATCTGGAACAATGTCTTCTCCCAGTTTGACAACGACGGACAGGGCAACTATACCGATCTCGTCCAGAAGAATATCGACACGGGCATGGGCTTGGAGCGTCTGGCAGTTGTCTGTCAGGATGTCGATTCCCTGTTCGATGTCGATACCGTGATGAACATTACCAACAAGGTGACGGAGCTGACCGGCGCAAGCTACGGCATGAGCCACGAAAAGGATGTCTCCCTGCGCGTCATCACCGACCATATCCGCGCTTCGACCTTTATGATCGCAGACGGCGTGCTGCCCTCGAATGAGGGACGCGGCTATGTGCTGCGCCGCCTGCTCCGCCGTGCGGCACGGCACGGGAAGCTGCTGGGCGTGAACAAGCCCTTCCTCTGCGAGGTCGTGGAGACGGTCATCCATGAAAACGAGGGGCATTATCCCTACCTCCGCGAACGCGCGGAGTATATTACCCGCGTCGTGCGCGTCGAGGAGGAGAATTTCGCCAAGACGATTGACGGCGGTATGCGTATTTACGCGGAGATGCTTGCCTCCCACAAGGAGAAGGGCGAGACGGTCTTCTCCGGCGCGGACGCGTTTAAGCTCTATGACACCTACGGCTTCCCCATTGACCTGACCACCGAAATGGCAAAGGAAGAGGGCATGGAGGTCGATCAGGATGCCTTCCGCAAACTGATGCAGGAGCAGAAGGAACGCGCGAGAGAGGCGCGCAAGGCGCTGGGCGATCTCGGCTGGGCAGGTATGGACTTTGGGCAGGAGATGCCCGCGACGGAATTCGTCGGCTATGAAAACACGGTCACGGACGGCAAGGTGCTTGCTATCGTGGCGGAGGACGAGCTGCGCGACGAGATTGCCGAGGGCGTGGAGGCGGTCGTCGTCCTCGACCGCACGACGATGTACGCCGAGATGGGCGGTCAGGTTGCCGACCACGGCACGATCGAGGGGCCCGACGGCGTCTTTGAGGTTCGTGATGTACAGAAGAACAAGGGCGGCAAGTATATGCACTACGGTGTGGTAAAGTCCGGCACGCTCAAGTTAGGCGACCCCTGCACCGTCTCCATTGATACCGACCGCCGTAAGGCAATTTGCCGCGCCCACACCGCGACCCATTTGCTGCAAACCGCGCTCACAAGAGTCCTCGGCGACCACTGCCATCAGGCAGGCTCTCTGGTCGAGCCGGATCATCTGCGCTTTGACTTCACGCATTTCTCCGCCGTGACGATGCAGGAGCTGATGTCTGTCAGCAATGAGGTCATGGAAATGGTGCTCGGCGGCGGCGAGGTCGATACGATGATCCTGCCCATCGAGGAGGCAAAGAAGCTCGGCGCGACCGCGCTGTTCGGCGAAAAGTACGGCGATACCGTCCGCGTTGTCAAGATGGGTGACGATTCACTGGAATTCTGCGGCGGCACGCATTTGGACAACACCGCAAAGGTCGGTCCCTTCCGTATCTCCTCCGAGGCGTCCGTTGCCTCCGGCGTGCGCCGCATTGAGGCGTACACGGGTAAGCTTGTCCTGCAGCAGACGGAGCAGATGAACCACATGCTGCTCAGTGCGGCGGAGGAGCTGAAGACCACGCCGAAGGAGCTTCTGACGCGTGCGCACGGCGTGATGTCAGAGATCAAGGAGCTGAAGCAGGACATTGACCGCATGAAGGACAAGCTGTTCTCCGGTGAGGTCGAGCGCGTGCTGTTCTCTGCAAAGAATGTCAAGGGCTTGAAGGTGCTTACCGCCGTGCGAAATGATGTCGCGCCTGCCGATCTGCGCAAGATGGGCGATCAGATCCGCGACCGCGCTGCGGACGCGGTGGCGGTGCTTGCCGGCATACAGGGCGAAAAGATCACGATCCTCGCCGTCTGCGGCAAGGACGCAGTTGCCCGCGGCATCAAGGCGGGTGCGCTAGTCAAGGAGGTCTGCACGGTCTGCGGCGGCTCCGGCGGCGGCAAGCCCGATTCCGCAATGGGCGGCGGCAAGGACGCGCTCAAGCTCGACGATGCGCTGGCGATCGTGGACGGCTTCGTTGCCGACAACGCGAAATAAGGAGAGGATATCATGAACGACTGCATTTTCTGTAAGATTATCGCGGGGGAGATCCCCTCGAAGAAGCTCTATGAGGACGAGCTGTGCCTCGCGTTTTATGACATTCAGCCGCTTGCGCCGCAGCATTTCCTCGTGATCCCGAAGGAGCATCTCACGGGTGCAAATCAAATTCATGAGGCGCAGGAGCAGTTGGTCGGGCATATTTTCAATGTCATTCGGAAGCTCACGAGTGTGCTGGGCTTCTCCGACGGCTACCGCGTTGTGACAAACTGCGGCGAGGATGCGGGGCAGACCGTCAAGCATCTGCATTTCCATGTCCTCGGCGGGAAAACGCTGGGCAGCTTTAACTGAGTTTTGATGCGCTGATTCCTGTTGCTTCGTGCACGCTTTCGTATTTGTCATTGCGAGCCGAGGAACGAGGCATGGCAATCTGCCGAGATTTCCTGCACGCCGGCGGCTGATAGCCGCCCCTACGGCGTGATTAGGAAATGCTGTTGTAGGGCGGGACATGTCCCCGCCCTACAGGAAATTTGGAGTTTTTTGAAAAAGGACAGGGGCGGGCGGTGGCTTCGCCCCTTTTTCCGAAGGGAGGGCGGCAATGCGGCGGCTTGCGATATTTGCGTGTTCCTTCGCGGCGGCAGCGGCGCTGTATGTTTGGCTGCTTCCGCGCGTTGCCGCGCTTCCCGTCGCCGGTGTGCTGCTGGCGGCGGCATTGGTGTTGCGGTTTTTCCGCACGTCCATGTGCGAACGGGCGAAGCTCTGCGCCCTCGGACTTGCCGTGGGGCTTTTATGGTCATGGAGCTATGAGCTTGTCAAAATAGAGCCGCTGCGTGACTACTGCGGAGAAGAACGGCTGATTTCCGTAGAAGTCAGCGATCTGCCGCAGGAGACGAGCTACGGCTGCCGCGTGAAGGCAAGATTGGCTGGCGGAAATATCCTGCTCTATTTAAACTGTACGCCTGATACGATCTCCCTCGGAGACACTGTGACGGTGAATGCCGAAGTTGTCGATGTCTCGAGGGGCAGCGGCGATTCGGAAAACCTTTATTATCAATCCCAAGATATCTCCCTTTTGGGCTTTCAGCGCGGGGATGCGGAGATCACCCCTGCGGAAAGCCTTCCGCTGCGCTGTTATCCGACGGCAGCCGCCCACGCGATCCGCAGTCATATTGACAGGCTGTTTCCCGAAGACACCGCCGGCTTTGTCCGCGCGCTTTTGACGGGCGACCGCTCCCGGCTTTCCTACCGCACGCGCAATGAGATGTCAATTGTAGGCATTTCACATGTCGTTGCTGTCTCCGGCATGCATGTTTCACTTCTGGTCGGGGCGATCATGCTCTTGTGCCTGAAGCGGCAGAGACTCGGTGCGACCATCAGCATTTCGGTCATGCTCTTTTTTGCGGCAATGCTTGGCTTCACACCCTCCGTCATGCGTTCGGTCCTCATGAACGCTTTGATCCTCCTTGCACCTTTGCTGAGGAGGGAAAACGACGCGCCGACCGCTTTAAGCTTTGCCCTGATGGTCATTCTTGCGCTGAACCCATGGGCGATCGCCAATCTCAGCCTGCAGATGTCCTTCGGCGCGATTGCGGGCATCTTTCTGCTCACGCCGCGCATTTACCGCGTACTGCTGCGCCTGCTGTATGACAGAGCGCTGCAAAGGCGCGTGCCGATCCTTTCAAAGCTCCTCCGGAGCGGTGCGTCGATCTTCGCTGCGAGTCTCGGCGCAACGGCGCTGACGCAGCCGTTGCTTGCGCAGACCTTCGGCTCCGTGTCACTGATCGCGCCTCTGACGAATCTTTTGGTGCTGCCCCTGATCAGCTTGATTTTTCCCTGCGCCTTTTTGCTCCTCTTGGCGGGCTGGCTGCTGCCAAGTGTCGGAGCGTTCGCGGCAACGGCGCTTTCCTATCCCATCCGCGCCGTGCTTTGGCTGGTGCGGACGCTGGCAAAGCTGCCTTATGCGGCGGTCTATACGAACAGCGGTTATATCGTTGCCTGGCTCGTACTGGTGTATGTTTTGCTGGGGGTCTATTTCCTGCCGTTGAAGCGAAAAATGCACCCCGCCGCGCTGCTTTCCTGCGTGGTCGTGACGCTCGTCGGCGCTTGCTGCTTCTCCGCATGGGAGCCGGGGGAAATGGCGGTAACTGCCTACGACGTGGGGCAGGGACAGTGCGTGCTGCTGCGGAGCGGAGACTTTACAGCCCTCGTTGACTGCGGCGGCGACAGCGGCGACGCGGACGGCGAGACGGTCGCCCGCTCCCTTTTGATGTCCGGCAGGCGGCGGGTTGATGTGCTGGTGCTGACGCATTATGACACCGACCATGTCTGCGGCGCTGTGCAGCTTATGGCAAGGATAGAGATCGGTGAGCTGCTGCTTCCTGTGGTCGAGGATGACACGGACAATTGCGAACGGCTGATACAGGAGGCCGTTTCGGCGGGCGTGCCCTACCGCTTTATTGCGCAGGATACGGTACTTCCTGCGGACGGCGGGACGCTCAGCCTTTTTGCGCCGACGGACGGTTCTGCAAAAAATGCTTCGCTTGCCGCATTGCTCTCTGCGCAGGAATATGATATACTTGTCACGGGCGACATGAGCAGCGCGCAGGAGCGGGAGCTGCTGCAAACGCACACGCTTCCCGACTTGGAGGTGCTGGTCGCGGGGCACCACGGCTCCAAAACCTCGACGAGCGAGGAATTGCTTTTGGCGACTGCGCCCGACATCGTCCTAATCAGCGTCGGGAAAAACAGCTACGGGCATCCGACTCCGGAGGTGCTTGCGCGCATCGCCGCTATCGGCGCGGCGGTCTACCGCACGGATCGGAACGGAGATATTACAATCTTGAGGTAACGAGATGGCAAAGAAGCAGAGCGGCAGTACAAAGGGCTTGGAACAACTGAAAAATGATCTGAAGCAAAAATCACCCGCCCGCTTCTATGTGTTTTACGGCGAGGAGGACTATCTGCGCCGGTATTATACGGAGCAGCTCAAAAAGCAGGTGCTCGACGAGCTGACGGAGGACTTTAACTTTCACCGCCTGACTACGGAGAATTTTTCCCTGCAAACGCTCTCGGACTCCTTGGAGGCACTGCCGATGATGGCGGAGCGCTCCTTGGTGCTGGTCGAGGAGGTCGATCTTTTCGAGCTGAACGAGAGCGACCGCGAAAGGCTGACGGCAATGCTTGCGGATGTGCCGGAGTATTGCTGCCTCCTGCTGACCTATACGGACTTTAAGCCCGACAAGCGCATGAAAAAGCTCTGGGACGCGCTGGAAAAGAACGCGGTGCTGGTGGAGTTCCGCTACCAGAGCGAGAGCGATCTGCGGCCATGGCTCCTGCGGCATTTCCGTGCTGCAGAAAAGCAGATCGCGCCGGAGCTTTGCGGTTATCTATTGCAGCAGTGCGGGCTTTCCATGACGCGGCTGCACGGCGAAATTCAAAAAATCTGCGCCTTTTCCGGGGCGGAGACGATCGTCCGCGCGGACATCGACGCGGTGGTGGAGCCGACCTTGGATACGGTGGTCTTTCAGCTCAGCGACGCGCTGGCGCAGCGGGACTTCGCCTTGGCGCTGGGACGGCTGAATGAGCTGCTGAAAATGCAGATCGAGGCGATCCCTATTGTCGCCGCCATCGGCGGGCAGATGCGGCGGCTGAACGCGGCAAAGGTCCTGCAGGCGGAGGGGAAGGGAGCGTCGGAGCTGGCATCTGTTTGCGGGCTTGCTCCCTACGCCGCAGGCAAGACGATGACGCAGGCGCGGCGCCTTTCTGAGCGCTTTTGCAGGCAGGCGGTGCTTTTATGCTGCGAGACGGACTACCGGATCAAGACCTCCTATGACGAACCGGAGCGCTTGCTGGAGACGCTGATTTTGACCCTTGCGGAGGAGGCGCGGCATGATTAAGCTCCGGCAGGCGATCGTTGTTGAGGGGCGGTATGACAAAAACACGCTGTCCCAGCTTGTGGACGCGCCGATCTTTGAGACAAACGGCTTCGGCGTGATGAAGGATCGGGAACTGCTCGACTTTCTCCGCCGCGTGGCGCAGACGAGAGGCTTGATCATTTTGACGGACTCGGATGGGGCGGGTTTCGTCATCCGCAATTTTCTAAAGGGCGCGCTGCCGAAGGACAAGGTGCTGCACGCCTATATCCCCGATATTTACGGCAAGGAACGCCGCAAAACCCATGCGGGCAAGGAGGGCAAGCTCGGCGTGGAGGGTATGACACCCGAAATTTTACTTTCTGCCCTCCGAAACGCGGGCGCGCAGACGGAGCAGACCGACGCGCCCACGGAACGCATTACAAAGACAGATCTGTTTCTCGCGGGACTGTCCGGCGGCGCAGGCAGCGCGGAAAGACGCGCAAGGCTGCAAAAGGAGCTGCGCCTGCCTGCGCATTTGGGCGCGAACGCCTTTTTAGACGCGCTGAATGTGCTGATATCCCGTGAGGAATTTATGATACGATACGGAGAACACCATGATTGACATTTCGGTAAAAGACCTGGTCAAGTCCTTTGAGGTCGGGCAGACGCTCCTGGACGGATTGAGCTTCGATATCAGCGAGGGCGAGTGCGTCGGCATTATGGGGCGCAACGGGTGCGGCAAGACGACCCTGTTCCGCCTCCTGACGGGTGAGCTGACCCCGGACGAGGGCGAAATTACGATCGCTGCGGGCAAACGCCTCGGCTTGATCTCGCAGATCCCCCATTATCCTGCGGGCTACAGTGCCGAAGATGTCCTGCGCACGGCGTTTGCGCCCTTGGAGGCGATCCGCCGCAAAATGGAGGCACTGGCGGAAAAGCTCACGGCTTCCGCGCCGAAAGCCCTCTTAGACGAATATGACCGCCTGAGCAACGCCTACCTGACCGGCGGCGGCTACGAACAGGACACGGAGATCGACAAGATCTGCAACGGCTTGGGCATCCCGCAGGAGATGCGCAAGCAAGAATTTGACCGCCTCTCCGGAGGGGAGAAGACCCGTGTGAATTTGGCGCGTCTGCTGCTGGAAAAGACGGACATTTTGCTTTTGGATGAGCCGACCAACCATTTGGATTTGAAAAGCGTGGAGTGGCTGGAGGAATACCTGCTGAAATTCAAGGGCACGGTGTTGACCATCTCCCACGACCGCTTTTTCCTGGACCGTGTGGTTGGGCGCATCATCGAGATCACGGGCGGCAAGGCAGATTTTTACAGCGGAAACTACACTTTCTATTTGCAGGAGAAGCAGGAGCGCTTCAATCGCCAGCTCAAGCAATATGAGCAGGAGCAGGCGAAGCTGAAGCAGCTCGGCTATACCGTGGAGCGCATGAAGGGCTGGGGCATCAACAACCGTGTGCTCTACCGCCGCGCAATGTCCATCCAGCACCGCATGGAGCGCATCGAAAAGACCGAACGACCGACGAAGGAAAAGACCCTCCGCGCCCGCTTCGGGGAGAAGGACTTTCACGGTGACGAGGTCTTGTCCGTTAAGGGTCTGGCAAAGCGGTTCGGAGACCGGACGATTTTTTCTGACATCGAGCTTAAGGTGCAGGGCGGCGAACGGATCGCCCTTTTGGGAGACAACGGCACAGGAAAGACGACCTTTTTGCGCGTTCTGCTCGGCGAGCTGGCGGGCGAGGGGAAAATCAAGTTCGGGCCCTCGGTCAAGTGGGCGTATCTGCCGCAGGTGATCCATTTTGCCCATCCGGAGCGGACGCTCTATGACACGATGCTCTATGAAAAGAACTGCACGCCCCAATCGGCGCGCGACCGCCTGGGCGCATTTCTGTTCTCGGGCGAGGATGTGTTCAAAACGGTCGGCACGCTCTCCGGCGGCGAGCAGTCGCGGCTGCGGCTGTGCATGCTGATGGATGAGAAGATCAATCTGCTCATTCTGGACGAGCCGACCAACCATCTGGATATCGCCTCCCGCGAATGGGTCGAGTGCGCGGTGGACGAATATGAGGGGACGCTGATCTTTGTCTCCCATGACCGCTATTTTGTGGATAAGTTCGCCACGCGCATTTGGGAGTTGGAGGACGGAAAAATCCGTGATTTCCCCTGCGGCTACGCCAAATACCGCGCGATCAAGGAGCATGAGGCGGCGCAGCGGGTGCAGCAGCCGAAGAAGAAGGAGAAAGCGCCGAAGCCGACGGGCGGCAGCAAGGAGACGGAAAAGCTCGTGCGCCGTTTGGAGCGCGAGATCGACGCGCAGGAGCAGAAGCTTGCCGCATTGGAGGAAGCACTTGCCGCCGCCGCGACGGATTATCAGGAGCTTTTGCGTCTGACGGAGGAAAAGGAGCGCGAGGAAGCCATGCTGGAAGATTTGATGGCGCAGTGGGAGTCTGCAATGTCTGCGCTGGAATAAAATTTCTGCGTTTGGCAGCAATCGGATACAATTATGCTGCAAATTGGAAATATCATTTAGGCAGCAAAGAGATTGCCACGACCGGTGTGCGCACCGGTCTCGCAATGACAAATGGGGCAGATGTTTCATGTCATTGTCGATCAGTCCTTTGTAGGGCGGGGACATGTCCCCGCCGACCGCGAAGCGGCAGACGGTACGGGTGAATAAACTTGTGTGCAGTTCGTAGTTCTGCACGGCGGGGACATGTCCCCGCCCTACAGATTATTTTGAAATCAAATGCGGCGCGGAAAGCGCTGTGTGGATCGGAAGGAGAATATTGATTATGAGTGAACAATGCAGCGGAAATTGCGCCTCCTGCGGTGAGAGCTGCGGAGAGCGGACACAGGAGAGCTTGCTTGCCAAGCTGAACGATAAATCCAAGGTCAAGAAGGTGATCGCGGTCGTCTCAGGCAAGGGCGGCGTCGGCAAGAGCACCGTCACTGCTATGCTGGCAACGGCGATGCAGCGGGCGGGCAAGCGCACCGCGATTTTAGACGCGGACATTACGGGCCCCTCCGTGCCGAAGGCGTTCGGCGTGTGCGAATGCGCGGGCGCGAGCGAGGAGGGTATTTATCCCGCCGTCAGCAGGACGGGCATTCAGATCATGTCCATCAACCTCCTGCTGGACAATGAGGAGGATCCCGTGCTTTGGCGCGGCCCCATCATCGCGGGCGCGGTCAAGCAGTTTTGGACGGATGTGTTTTGGGAGGACGTGGATTATATGTTCGTCGATATGCCTCCCGGAACGGGCGATGTGCCGCTGACGGTGTTCCAGTCCCTGCCTATTGACGGTGTGATTATCGTCACCTCGCCGCAGGAGCTGGTGTCAATGATCGTCGGCAAGGCGGTGCGCATGGCAAACATGATGAAGGTGCCCACCCTCGGCATCATCGAAAACTACAGCTATTTCCGCTGCCCCGACTGCGGAAAGCGCCACGAGCTTTTCGGCAAGAGCCATTTGGCGGAGGTTGCCGCAGAGTATCATCTGCCTGTCTTGGCGCAGCTTCCCATCGACCCGTCTGTCGCGGAGAAGTGCGACACGGGCAGAGCAGAGGAGCTGGACACGACCGCCATTGAGGCGGCGCTTGCGGCGATCATGGAATAACTTCTGCAAAATTTTCTGTTTCATAGGAACGCGGAGATAAAAAATACGTCTGTACAAGAGATGAATTGACAACGGAGGTAATCGCATGAAGAAACGTCTGTTTGCCGGCGCTCTGTTGCTGGCGCTGCTGCTCGGCACGCTGACCGGCTGCGGAAACAAGCTTCCCGCAGTGTATGTTCAGTCTGTTTCGCAGATCATGGGCTACGGCACGATGGGAGGCAGCAACGCCTGTGCCGGCGTCGTCGTTGCACAGAGCGAGGTCAAGGTCGAACGGGACGAAAGCCGCAAGGTCGCGGAGCTGCGGGTGGAGGTCGGACAGACCGTATCCGCAGGGGAAGTGCTGTTCGTCTATGATACCGACGAGATCCAGCTTACCATCGACAGGGCAAAGCTCGAGATCGAGCAGATGAAAAACACCGTCAAGGACTATACGGAGCAGATCACGCAGCTCGAAAAGGAAAAGAAGAGCGCGCCGGAGTCCGAAAAGCTCTCCTACACCGTTCGCATCCAGTCGCTGGAGGCGGATAAAAAGGAGACGGAGTATAACATTACCGTCAAAGAGCGAGAGCTTGCGGATCTGCAGGAAAATGTCGGCAGCGGCGCGGTCACTGCACCCATCGACGGTAAAATCAAGACCATCAATGAAAACGGCGGCTACGACAATATGACCGGTCAGCCGCTTCCGTACATCACCATGATCCAAGACGGCGCTTACCGCGTCAAGGGCAAGGTCAACGAGCTGAATCTGAGCGAGTTTTACGTCGGACAGACCGTGACCATCCGCTCCCGTGCGGATGAGACAATGACATGGACCGGCATGATCGCGGAGATCGACACTGCGCCGGAGACGAACAACAACGACGGAATGTATTATGATTACGGCTACGGCGTATCGGACGAAATGACCTCCACCAGCAGCTACCCCTTCTATGTCGATCTGGATACCGTGGACGGTCTGCTCCTCGGGCAGCACGTGTTCATCGAGGCGGGCGGCGGACTGACGGAGACGCTGGAGGGTGTTTCGCTTTACGCCGACTATGTCCTCGGCTCTGAGGAGGAGGGCTACTATGTTTGGGCGGCAAACGCAGACAATGAGATCGAAAAGCGTACCGTCACGGTTCGCTCGTTTGACGAGATGCTTTACTGCTATGTGATCGCCGAGGGCTTGACCGCCGAGGATCGGATCGCTTTCCCGGACGACAGCATCCAAGAAGGTGCGCCCGTGACGGACACGATGCCGGAGCCTTCCGACCCGGACGCGCCCATGGAAGGCGGCGAGATCAATGATGGCTTTATTGACGGCGGCTTTGTTGACGATGGCTTTATTGACGACGGCTTTATTGACGACGGGTATGTTGATGAAGGCTTTGTTGACGACGGTTTTAATTCCTTCCCGGAGGGAACCGACGATATCAGCGGAGGAATGACAGATGCTGGTTGAGATGAAGGACCTCTGCAAGGACTACCCGCAGGGCAAAGAGACGGTTCGCGTGCTGAAGGATGTCTGTCTGGAAGTGGAGGAGGGCGACTATCTTGCCATTATGGGACCGTCCGGCTCGGGTAAGACAACGCTGATGAATCTCATCGGCTGCCTCGATGTGCCGACCTCGGGCACCTATCTCCTCGACGGAGAAAACCTCCTCGGTGCGAGCAGCAACCGTCTGGCTGAGGTGCGCAATCATATGCTGGGCTTTGTGTTTCAGAGCTTTTATCTGCTGCCGAAGCTGAATGCAATGGATAATGTCGCCCTGCCGCTGATGTATGCAGGTGTGCCGAAAAAAGAGCGCCGTGCGCGGGCGATTGAGGCGTTGGAAGCCATGGGATTGGGCGAGCGCCTGCATTTTAAACCGAGTCAGCTCTCGGGAGGTCAGTGCCAGCGCGTTGCCATTGCCCGCGCCATTGTCGGAAAGCCCAAGCTGCTGCTTGCCGACGAACCGACAGGTGCACTGGATACTGCTGCCGGCGATCAGATCATGGATATTTTTGACGCGCTGCATGAGAGCGGAACGACGATCATCATGATTACGCATGAGCAAGCGATCGCAAACCGTGCAAAGCGCATCTGCTATATCCGCGACGGCGTCCTGACGGACGGCGGAAGGGAAGGTGAGCAGGATGCATAGAAAAGGCGTGAAGGTTGCGATCATTTCTGCACTCTGTGTCGTAACGGCAGTTACGGTCTTGGTTGGAGCGCTGTGGTATTTCGGCAGCAAAACCGATCCCGTCGAGGTCGTGCCGCTTAGTAATCACGTGATCGGCTATTTTGACGATTCCGTGCAGTATGACGGCATGGTGACGGCAGAGAATCTGCAATCCGTCTATCCCAGCGATACGCAGAGCGTGACGGAAGTTTTTGTCACGGAGGGGCAGACGGTGCGTGTCGGTGACGCACTTTTGAGCTACGACACGACTTTGACGGAGATTCAGCTCGAACGTAAGCGGCTGAATGTGCAACAACTGGAGCTGGATATAAAAAACGCGCAGGATGACTTAAAGCGCATCAACGCGATGAAGCCTTACAGCCCGCCGCCGACGCCGACAACGAAGCCGACGCAGCCGTCTTCCAACGCTACGCTGGAGCCGGTCACGCAAATGCCCTATTTCTTGGGCGGCAGCGGCACGCAGTCGGAGCCTTACCGCTGGCTTTGGTCGGAGGAACTGACCTATGACACGGCGTTTATCGAGGAAATGCTCACTGCGGAGAAAACGGAGATTTGGGTCTCCTTCGAAGTGCGTGAGCAAAACGCGATCAAGGGCGAGCTGTTGAATTGCTGGGGTCTGCATGTTACGGTAGAAATCTCCGAAACGCCGACAGAGGAATCGACGGATACACCCACCGAGGAATCGACCGATATGCCCACCGAGGAACCGACGGATACGCCCACCGAGGAATCGACGGATATGCCCAACGAAGAACCGACGGAGCAACCGACCGAAGAACCGACAAACGAACGCACTCTGCGCTATGCATTCTTCGTTCCGGACCTGCCTGACCCCGATTATGACGACGAGCCGACGCAGCCGTCTACCGACTGGGTGGACGACAGCTCCGGCTATACGGCAGCGGAGATCGCGCAGATGCGCAAGGACAAGCAAAAAGAGATTCGGGATCTTGATGTCCAATACCGCATAGCGAAGGTCGATTATGAGCGCGCGCAGGAGGAAGCGGAGAACGGCACCGTCTATGCAAAGGTCGATGGCACGGTTACCTACCTTGCGGATCCTGAAGCCGCCCGAATGGACGGAACGCCGATCCTGACTATCTACGGCGGCGGATGCTATCATGTGCAGGTTGCCATCGGAGAATTTGAATTGGCAGCCTACCCTGTTGGCTCTGAGGTCACCGTCATGTCGTGGGAGAACTACGGGGTGGAAATCGCCGGAACGATAGAGGCTGTTTCTGATACTCCGGTGACCGGCAGCTACTACTATTATTACGGCGGAAACCCCAATGCCTCCCGCTATATGGCGACAGTCGCCGTACCGGCAGACGCGAATCTGCGCGAGGGAGAGTATGTCGGTGTGACCTTCCGCGGCGGCAACGCGGATGAAAACGCCATCTATTTGGAAGATATGTACATCCGCACCGAGGACGGTCACTCCTATGTCTATAAGCGCGGCGAGGACGGAAAGCTCGAAAAATGCGATGTTCGCACGGGCGCTGCCTACTGGGGCTATACCGCTGTTTACGGTGACCTGACCGTGGAGGACTACATCGCTTTCCCCTATGGCAAAGCGGTCAAGGAGGGCGCCGATACCGTTGAGGGCGAGGATAACAATGGCTATTATGACTACGGCATTGTCTATTGAGAAGGGAGGAAGCTTCTGTGTTTGAAAGTATTTCACAGGCGCTGCAAAGCGTTTTCTCGCATAAGCTGCGCTCCTTCCTGACGATGCTCGGCATCATTATCGGCATCGCCTCCATCATCACCATCATCTCGAGCATTAAGGGCACCAATGAACAGATCAAGGAGAATCTGATCGGTGCGGGCAACAATGTCGTAACAGTCCAGCTTTATCAAAATGATATGCGGTACGATATGATGTATAATCAGAACCCTGTGGGGGTCTCCGTCATCGGAGAAGATGCCCGCGAGGAGCTGTGCAAGCTGGAGGGCGTGCAGGAGGTCTCTTTTTACCGCAGCCGTGAGTATGCCGAGAGCGTCTATTATTTGAACACCTCGTTCAACGGCAGCGTTTACGGGATCGACGAGTGTTATTTCTCTGTCAATGATTACAGCATTCGGCAGGGAAGAAGCTTTACGGAGCATGATTTTGACACTGTGCGAAAGGTCGCAATCTTAGACGAGACGGCGGCAAAAACACTTTTCGGCAGCGACGATCCGGTCGGTAAGATCATTGAAATTGCAAAAGAACCGTTTACCGTCGTCGGCGTTGCGGTGCGCAGCAGTGCGTTTCAACCGGTGATCAACTCCGTGGAGGATTACTGGATGTATGCCGAGACGGGACAGGGCGTTGTCTTCCTGCCGGAGAGCGTATGGCCCATCGTCTACCGCTTTGACGAACCGCAGAATGTCGCCGTCCGTGCAACCTCGACCGATGATATCACGGCTGCGGGAAAATCGGTTGCCGACTATCTGACCGCGAACCAAATCACAGAGGCGACGGCAAAGAACGGCTTTTCCTACCGCAATGACGATCTATTAAAGCGAGCGGAGCAATTGCAGGAGATGAGTGAGTCTACCAATAACCAGCTCATTTGGATCGCCGGTATCTCCCTGCTCGTCGGCGGCATCGGCGTGATGAACATCATGCTCGTCAGCGTGACGGAGCGCACGCATGAGATCGGTCTGAAAAAGGCGATCGGCGCGAAGCGGCGCAGAATATTGAGCCAGTTTTTGACCGAGGCGGCGGTGCTGACGGGCATCGGCGGTCTGCTCGGCGTGCTGGGCGGCATCGGAATGTCCAAGCTGATCTCTCACTTTATGGATACGCCGGCCGCCATCAGCGTTCCCGCGATCCTTGCTGCGGCGGTGTTCTCGATTCTGATCGGTCTGATTTTCGGCATTGTCCCCGCCGTCAAGGCGTCCAAGCTCAACCCCATCGAAGCCTTACGCAGAGAATAAATGACGATCACCCCGCCACCAAGGCGGGGTGATTCTTGTAAGTACGGTGTTGGGCGGGGAGAAGTGACCGTGCATGAAGAAGAAAAGAGATTGCCGCGTCGCTTCGCTCCTCGCAATGACAAAAAGGGTAACCACCCATGTCATTGCGAGGCGCTTGCGCCGTGGCAATCTCGCGCAGGCACTACCGATTGTGTACAAGGGCGGAAGAATGAAAAAAGATTGCTGCGTCGCTTCGCTCCTCGCAATGACAAAAAGGGGTAACCACCCATGTCATTGACGCAGCGTGTTGCGGTCTGCAATGATCAGCAGAAGCGTGAATTACCGCATTCTTTAAGGCTCCTCCGGCAAAGCGGCAAGGGATTTTTTCAGCAAGGTGCGGTATTCCTCTACGGCGCTTTTGGGGAATACTATGGTTGCTCTGCCGCCGAAGCTTGCGACCCATGCCAAAAAATTCGGAGAGACGGAGATGCTTGCGGTTATGGTAAAATGCCCCTCTCCGTCGGGGATCAGCATCGTATCCTCTCCGAAGCGGTCGAGGACGACACCTGCCAATGCGTTCTCAAAGCGCAGCTTGACCCGCTTGCTGCTGCCGCGATACATGCCGAATACCTCCTTGGCATAGCTCGCGGGATTGAAATTGCGCATTTCCTCGGTCATCACGCGCTTCTGACCGGTCAACTGAATATTCTCCATCTTATCCACGCGGTAATGCGTCAATCCGTGTCTGCTTCCGTGGGCGACAAGGTAGTAATTCTCGTCGTCCCACACAAGGGCGCAGGGGCTTGCGGTGTAAACGCCCGCGCGGAAATGCTTTTGCTTATCTACGCCACGGTCAAAGTAGCGGAAGGTGATTTGACTGTCCGCACCGATCGCCTCGTGCAAAAGGTCGATGTTGGCATAGCTCTTCTCGTTGCTGCTCTTCAGCCGCCCGGATAAAACGATCTGACGGCGCAAAAGCTCGGAGCCTTGTGTGGTGGACAGGGCAGCCAGCTTGCGAATCAGCGTCGCGGACTGCTTCTGTGTCAGAAATTTCGACGACAGCACCGCATCAACCAACAGCTTCAGCTCCGCCGGCGCGAAATCCCGCTGCGCGACATAATAGCCCGAGGGCTTGCCGCGCCGATAAAGAATGTCCGTGCCGTAGTCGTTGAGGGTGCGGATGTCGTCATAGATGCTCTTGCGTTCGGCATGAATATCCTTGCTCGCAAGATAGTCGATCAGCTCCTGCACGCCCGCAGGATGCGCCTCGTCGGTGTTCTGCCGCAGATAATCGCGCAGATACAGCAGCTTCAGCTTTTGCCTTTCACTCTTTGCCATAAAACCGCTTCTTTCCTTTTTTCTTAAGATACCATAAAGCGGCGTAGAAAAGCAAGAGGATGACGTTATTTTCCGCTCTTGACGATTTTGCGGATTCGTGGTATGCTATAACAAACTGCGGAAAGGAGAACTATACTCCGCATGAAGCTGCATCGCAATGAGCATTATTTCAAATGGGGTTTAACGGCGTTCCTCGTCTTTGTCGCCTGTGCCCTCTTTTGGATCGTGTTTTCCAATCTGAAGGGATTTTATGAGCTGATCCTCGACTTTTTTGACATCATCTCTCCTATCCTCTTCGGCTGCCTGTTCGCTTATTTGATGAATCCGGTGATGAAGCGGACGCAGCACCTTTTGGAGAAGCTTCTCAAAAAAACAAAGCTCTCTGACGGAAAACAGTCGGTCTTGGCGAAGACCGGCGGCGTGATCGCCTCGCTGATCGTACTCATGTTTGCGTTTTATGCGCTGATCGCGTTGATCGTGCCGAATATCGTGAGCAGCTTGGAAGAACTGCTGCAGGCCAGCAAGTTAGAGGGCTACTATAACCGCGTCAATACATGGGTGAATGAGGTTTTTGAAGGCTCCCGCTTTGAAGCGTGGTTCCATAGGGCGCTCGACAGCGTATTGCAGTTTCTTACGGATTGGCTGAAGAAGATCGACCTCTCCAAGCTCCTCTCCGGCGTGACCAGCTCGGTCTACAATGTTGTGATGTTTGTCTTCAATATGCTGGTCGGCGTGGTTGCTGCGGTTTATATCCTGCTGTATCAGAAAAAGCTCTGCGCACAGTCGAAAAAGATCACGGTTGCTGTATTCAACACAAAACATGCCGACCGCTTGTTCGAGATCGCACGCCGCACCAACCGCATTTTCAGCGGCTATGTCATCGGTAAAATTATTGACGCCATTTTTGTCGGCGTTGTGACGTATTTTGCCCTGCTGATCATGGGAATGCCCTTTGCGGCGCTGATCGCCGTCATTGTCGGCGTGACGAATATCATCCCGTTTTTCGGCCCCTTCCTCGGCGCGATCCCCTCTGCGCTCCTGCTGCTGATCGAGCAGCCGCTCGATGCGCTGTATTTTATCATCTTCATCCTTGTGCTGCAAATGATCGACGGCAACATCATCGAAAACCGTATTTTGGGCGAGAAGCTCGGGATCTCCGATCTTTGGGTGCTCGTCGCCATCCTTGTCTTCGGCGGGATCTTCGGCTTCGGCGGGATGCTCCTCGGCGTGCCGATTTTCGCGGTGCTCTATACGCTGATCGTTGACGGCGTAAACGGGCGCTTGCGGCGGAAATGCTATCCGACCGAAACGGATCTTTATTACAGTCTGCAATGTGTGGAAGACTTGCCCGTTACACCGCAGCCGAGTGCTTCCTTTGTCTCCGTCGAGCCTGCCTATGATATGCATGCGGCAGATGAGGACGACGAGGATTATGACGAATAATTTCATAAAAAGGGGGCTGGCTTTCAGCCCCTTTTTGCGTAAGTAGAAAAGGAGGTGCACACAGCTTGCTGCAAGCACTGAACGAATTATTTCAAACAGAGGGCGCTGCCGTGGCAAAGCTCTTTTGCACGGTTTGGCGCTTTGTCGCTCCGGCGCTGGCGCTTCTGATCCTGTGGCGGTGTGCAAAGCCGCTGCTTCGCTTCCGGCGGGAACCGGAGACATGGGCGTGGCTGGTCATGCCGGACGGACAGCAGCTCCCCGTGACCCACTGGGAGAATATCCTCGGACGCGGAAAGGGCAGCGATATCGTTATCGATTTCCCGACCGTTTCGCGCAATCACGCCGTTTTGACGCGCTATGACGACGGGAGCTGGTCGATTACGGACATCGGCTCCCGCGGCGAGGTCACGGTCAACGGGGAGACAGTTACCGTTTGCGCGTTGGAATACGGCGACAAAATCTCCCTCGGCGGCGTGGAAATGGTGTTGGCGCCGACCACGGCAGAGGAGGTCGAGGAGCAGAATTATTACCGCACGAAGCCCGCGAATATCGCCCTTCCCGGATTGACACTCCTGTTTTTGACCATCTTCCAGCTCTTGGCTGCCCTGCAATTCTGCATGACCAGCGACGCGGAGGAGGTTACCAACGCGGTCATCGGTTTTGCGGCGCTGGCAGGGATGCAATGGCTGCTCTTTGTCGTTTTTAAGCTCATACACCGCAGCAGCTTTGAGGTGGAGACCATTGCGTTTTTTCTGACGACCATCGGCATTGCCGTGATCGCCTCCTCCAATGCCTCGGAAGTCATAAAACAGCTGATTTGCGTGGCGGGCGGCATTTTGATCTATCTCGTCATCGGCTGGTCGCTGCGTGACCTGAGCCGCGCGAAGAAGTTCCGCTATGTGGCGGCGGTCGGCGGCGTGCTCCTGCTGGCGCTCAACCTGCTGCTGGGCAAGGAGATCAACGGCGCGCGCAACTGGATCCGGATCGGGCCCATGTCCTTCCAGCCTTCGGAGCTGGTGAAGCTGTGCTTCCTCTATGTCGGCGCGTCTACCATGGACCGCATCGTCACAAAGCGCAACCTGATCTCCTTTATCATCTATTCCGCAGGCGTCTGCGGCTGCCTTGCCCTGATGAATGACTTCGGCACGGCGCTGATCTTCTTTGTCGCCTTCCTTGTGATCGCGTTTTTGCGTTCCGGCAGCTTTGCGACAGTCACGCTTGCCTGCGCTGCGACGGGCTTTGCTGGCGTGATGGCGGTGCGCTTCCGTCCGCACATCATGAGCCGCTTTGCCACATGGGGGCACGCGTGGGAATATGCCCAGAGTGGCGGCTATCAGCAGACGCGCGCCATGATGTGCATTGCCTCGGGTGGCCTGTTCGGTCTCGGCGCGGGCAACGGCTGGCTCAAATATGTCGCCGCCTCGGACACCGACCTTGTCTTCGCCTTTGTCTGTGAGGAATGGGGCTTGATCCTCGGCGTGATCGCGGTTGCAGCAATCATCATTCTCGGCGTGTTTGTCGTGCGCTCGTGCATCGTCGGACGCAGCAGCTTCTATACCATCGGTGCCTGTGCCGCCATTGCTATTTTGCTGACGCAGACGATCCTGAATGTGTTCGGCACGATGGATCTGCTGCCCCTGACGGGCGTGACTTTCCCGTTCGTCTCCAACGGCGGTTCGAGCATGCTCTCCGCGTGGGGGTTGCTGGCGTTTATCAAGGCAGCGGACACCCGTCAGAACGCGAGCTTCGCGGTCAAAACGGCGCGTGTGGAGGAGGTAGAGACGTATGAATAAGCTGGCAAAGCGTGCATGGTTTGCCCTTGTGCTGGCAGGCGTGTTGTTGGTCGGTCTGCTTGTCATCGTTGTGCGGTATTTTAAGGACTCGCCCGACTGGGTCACATTCCAAAGCAATCCGCATGTTTATAACAACGGCGTGATGGACAGCGGTACCGTCGTTGATCGGGATGGCACAGTCCTCCTCGACGCGACCGACGGCAGAAGCTATGCCGACAGCGAAACGCTCCGCAAGGCGATGCTGCACCTCCTCGGTGACACAGAGGGCAATATTACGCCCTATCTGCTCAACGAATACGGCGACGAGATGATCGGCTTTGACCGCATCAACGGCACACATCATACCGGCTCCGGCAGCGGAGAGCTGCGCATGACGCTCAGCGCGGATGTGCAGCGCACCGCGCTGAACGCGCTGAACGGGCAAAAGGGCGCGATCGGCGTGTATAACTACAAGACGGGCGAGGTGCTGTGCATGGTATCCTCTCCGACCTTTGATCCGCTGAATGTGCCGGATGTGAATGCCGATCCGGAACGCTATGACGGCGTGTATGTCAATCGCTTCCTGCATGCGGCCTACGCGCCCGGCTCCACCTTTAAGCTTGTCACGGCTGCGGCGGCGCTTTCGGAGATGGACGATCTGCAAACCCGTACCTTCCGCTGTGAGGGCAGCGCACAGATCGGCAGCGAAACGGTCATCTGCAACGGTGTGCACGGGGACGTTACCTTTGAACAGGCGCTTGCGCAGTCGTGCAATGTCGCTTTTGCGCAGTTGGCGCAGGAGCTGGGTCCGGAGGTACTGACGCGCTATGTTGCGCGGATCGGTATCACGGACAGTATCGCTTTTGACGGCTTGATTACAAAACGCGGACATTTTGATCTCTCGGACGCAACGACCTATGAAGCGGCGTGGGCAGGCGTCGGGCAGTACACCGACCAGATCAACCCCTGCCGGTTTATGGTTTATATGGGAGCAATCGCCAACGGCGGCGAAGCGGCGCTGCCGTATCTGGTCGAAAGCGTCACCTTCGGCGGCAAAGAGAAATACAGCGCGGAGACGGAAACGACAGACCGTATTCTGAGCCGTCAGACGGCGGATGCATTGGCTGAGGCAATGCACTACGCTGTGGTCACGAACTACGGCGAGTGGAATTTCGGCGGATTGTATGCCGGCGCGAAATCCGGCACGGCGGAGCGCGGCGAGGGTCAGGCGGCAGATGCCTTGTTTGCGGGCTTTGTGCAGGATCCCGACTATCCGCTGGCATTCTTCGTGGTCGTGGAGGGCGGCGGCTCCGGCAGCGCAGCCTGCACCCCGATCGTGCAGCAGGTGCTCAACGCCTGCATTGCCGCCATGCAATAAACGGAGGAAGTTTTTTCAATCAGGAAAGAAAAGGTTTGACAAAAGCCGATTTTATACCAATCACCAATTAAAATGTGCTTTGCACATTTTAATTGGTGATTGGTATGATCTCTCCGCTATAAAAGAATTTTTGCAGAAATCGCCGGAAAAAACACTTGACAGACGGCATTACAGATGGTATACTATCCGAGCAAAATAAAGAAGGCTGACTACCCGCCTCACCTTCAGCGAAAGCGAAAAGGTTCGATATCGAAGCTTTGGCGCAAAACTGTGCTTTTTCGGTTGCGGGTGCTGTCGGCATCCGCATTTTTGTCGTGTAATGGAGGTGCTTTACCATCGGCAAATTAGATCATCAGCTCAACGAAGAAATTCGGGACGAGGAAATTCGCCTGATCGGCGCGGACGGCGCAATGCTCGGAATCGTTTCTTCCGAGGCGGCGCTGAAAATGGCAGAGGAGCAGGAACTTGACCTTGTCAAGATTTCCCCGAATGCCGTGCCGCCCGTCTGTAAGATCATGGATTACGGCAAATTCCGCTTTGACCAGCTCAAAAGGGAAAAGGAAGCGAAGAAAAACCAGCGTGTTGTCGAGATCAAGGAGATTCGTATGTCTCCGGGCATTGACACCAATGACTTCAACACCAAGATGCACAGCGCGATGAAATTCCTCAAGGATGGCAACCGCGTCAAGGTCACTGTGCGCTTCCGCGGCCGCGAGATGGCGCATACCGATATCGGCGAGCAGCTTTTGATTCGATTTGGCGAAGGGTGCGCCGAGGTTGCAACATTAGAGAAGAAACCCAAGCTCGATGGCAGACATATGTCCATTTTCCTGTCACCGAAAAGTGCAAAATAATTACAAAGGAGAAGTACCATGCCGAAACTGAAGACCCACAGCGGTGCAAAGAAGAGATTCAATCTCACCAAGACCGGTAAGGTCAAGAGAGCGCACGCTTTCAAGAGCCATATCCTCACCAAGAAGGACACCAAGCGCGGCCGTCGCCTGAGAAGCACGACCTACGCGGATGTCACCAATACGGAAGCCATCAAAAAGATGATTCCGTACAAATAATCGGATAGGAGGATACAAAGATGGCAAGAGTAAAAGGCGCGATGATGACGCGCAAGAGAAGAAATAAGACCCTGAAGCTGGCGAAGTCCTACTGGGGCTCCAAGTCCACCCATTTCAAGATGGCGAAGCAGGCGGTCAAGAAGTCCGGCGTTTATGCCTATGTCGGCCGCAAGCAGAAGAAGCGCGATTTCCGCCGTCTGTGGATCGCCCGTATCTCCGCCGCTGTCAAGCCCTACGACATGAACTATTCCCGTTTCATGAACGGTCTGAAGAAGGCCGGCATCGAGATGAACCGCAAGAGCCTGTCCGAGCTGGCGATCAACGACAGCGCTGCCTTTGCAGCTCTCGTCGATACCGCGAAGAAGGCACTGTAATTGATACTGCTTTACAAAAACCTCATCTGCACAGTTATGCAGATGAGGTTTTTAACATATTGCAGGACAAATAACAAGCCATACAAAGCTTCCGTAGGGCGGGGATATGTCCCCGCCGGTGCAGGAACTACCGACTGCGTACAAATTTGTTCCTGCGTACCGTCTGCCGCTTATGCGGACTGCGAGGACATATCCCCCGGTCTACTGGGGTGGGTGCAATCTCCGACTGTGGTTTTGTAATACTAAAAACCGATTAAAATATTCATTTCAATCGGTTTTCAACGCCGTACCGGCGTTGCATTTTCGCGATGATAAGGTAAGCATCGCGAAAATATGTCTCGTACCAATCACGATATCGCAATTAAAATGTGCTTTGCACATTTTAATTGGTGATTGGTATAAACGCGCAGTGGTTCCTTTTTAGGATGATGCCTTGACCTTCTTGACGAAGGCGGCAGGATCGGTGCTTTTGAAATATGCGCTCCCGGCAACCAGTACATTCGCGCCGTTTTCGCGGCAGATCAGCGCGGTTTTCTCATTAATGCCGCCGTCAACCTCCAGCTCGCAGGTCGGATTCTGCGCGTCAATATAGGCGCGGATCTGTTTGAGCTTCGGCATCATATCTTCCATAAAGGCTTGCCCGCCGAAGCCCGGCTCGACCGTCATCACCAAAATCAGATCGCAGTAGGGAAGATAGGGCAGCACCGCTTCGGCAGGCGTTTTCGGCTTGACCGAGATCGCGGGCTTCACGCCGAGGGCGCGGATGCGTTTCAGGGCGGCGAGGGTGTTTTCCTCCGTGTCCGCCTCGACATGGACGGTCAAGATATCGCTTCCCGCCTTGCAGAAGTCGTCCACATAGCGCAGCGGACGGTCGATCATCAGATGCACATCCAGGGGAAGCTCGGTGATCTTGCGGATCGCGGCGACGACCGGAATGCCGATCGTGATATTCGGTACAAAAATGCCGTCCATCACATCGACATGAACATAATCTGCGCCCGCCGGCGTTAAAGCGCGGATATCACGCTCCAAGTTTACAAAATCGGCGGAGAGAATGGAAGGGGATATTTTTGTCATACGACACCTCCGAAACATAGAATGGAAAGCAGCCGACGGAACTCCGACCGCGCAGACTGCAAAACGGCTGTAATGTGATTATATGCGAACTGCGCTGCAAAGTCAAATTTTTCCTTCGCATAAGTCCGCTTGCACGGTGCAAACTATGAGGGACATCAAAACGAAGGAGGAATGACACAATGAACTGCAATTGCAACGCAAACCGCTCGATCCAGTGCTCGGTGACGCAGTGCAAGCACCACTGCGACACGGAGAACTACTGTTCTCTGGAACAGATCCAGGTCGGCACGCATGAGAGCGATCCGACGGTCAAGCAGTGCACCGACTGTATGTCCTTCGACAAGAAATAAACCTTGACGGCTGCGGATGACCGCAGCCGTTTTTTTATGCTTTTTTGGAGGCATGGCGCTCTTCCAGCCACATGCCGAGGACGCTGCCGTAAAAGAGAATGCAGATGCAGATATACAGCCAGAGCATTCCGATGGCGATGATGGAAAGGCTTCCGTAAAGAACGGAATAAGAGCCGGAAATGCGGACATAGAAGGAAAAACCGTAGGTGAACACCAGCCAGCCGAGCGCCGCGCAGATCGCGCCGATCAGAGCGCTGCGGAGGGGAACCTTGCAGTTGGGAAACACGCGGAAGACCACCGTGAACAGGATCGTGAGCAGCACCAAAACGATCAGCTCACGGAACTGCAGCAGCTTCGCGAACAAATGCAAAATGGGAACGGACTTTCGCTCGCAGAAGGCGGCGACCTCCTGCCCGAAGCCGTGCATTACGAGGGTCAAAAGCAGGGCAGCAATGAGCAGCACCATATATAGCATACTCATCAGGCGGCGGAAAAGATAGGAACGGCTCTCCTCTGCGCCGTGAATGGCGTTCAGACCGAGCTGGATGCAATATACGCCGCGCGAGGAGGACCAGATCGCGACGATCGCCGTTACGGAAATCAAGGCGCTTGTGGAGTTTGCGCTCATATCGCTGATGATCCGCGCCAAAAGCGGCTCCAATACCTCGGGCATGAGACTTCCGATTGCAAGCAGGAGATCTTGCTCAGAATAGCCGATATACGGGAGCAGTCCCACCACAAGCATGATGGCGGGAAAAACAGAGAGGATAATATAGAATGCGGCGTTTGCGGCATAGATCGGAACACGATAGCTGCCGATCCGCTTCAAAAAAGCCTGCAGCTTTCGATAGTATTTCATCGGCATTCCTCCTAAGCACATTTTATCGCAAGCGGTGCGGAATGTAAAGCGTTTTTTCCTCACCGAAATTGACAAAGACGGCGAAAAATGCTATACTGATTAAAATATTATATGTTTCCGAGAGAGATTCATACGAGGCAGGGAAGTGACTTATGTATTATCATATCAGCAGCGCGATGGCAAGCTTTTGCAAATCGCAGGGGTTAGAGGCGGCGATGCGCTTGGTCAAGGACGCCGGCTTTGACAGCCTCGATTTTCCGTTCAGCGCTTACAGCTCCGCGCCGGATGCCCCGTTAAACGGGGAGGATTGGCGCGAGTGGGTGCGGGAGGTGCGCCGTATTTCGGAGCGCCTTGCCCTTCCGATCACGCAGGCACACGCGACTTGGCAGCAGGCGATCCCTGCGGATTTTCACTATGAGCCGCCGCAGGAGGTCTACTTCCGCACAATGGAGGCGTGTCAAACGGTCGGCTGCCGCAACTTGATCTTCCATCCGCTGCGCCAGTCGGAGCGGGTAGACAGTCTTGCGATGCGCCGCCGCATCCATGACTGGAATATCCGCTGGTTTCATGACCTGCTGCCAGCCGCGGAGCAATGCGGTATTGTGATCAACCTGGAAAACACCTTTGACTCGCACCATGTGCAGCAGCCGGGCGATCTGCCCTATCCTTATACCACCGCGCAGGATATGCTCGACCTGATGCATGATATCGGCAGCATGCGCGTGCAGCTCTGCTTAGACACGGGCCACGCAAACATCAGTGGGCAGGATATCCCCGAGATGATCTGCGCCTTCCGCTCCGACCTTGCCACGGTGCATCTGAATGATAATTACGGCTATATTACGCCCGTCTATGAGGATCTGCATCTGTTCCCGGGCTACGGCCGCATTGCTTGGGAGCCGATTTTTGCCGCGCTCCGTGAAGTGAACTTTAAAGGCGTGCTGAATATTGAGCCGATCGGGGAATTGAAGCACCTTCCGCGAGAGATCTGCCTCATCCAGCTCCGCGCTGCGGCGGAGACGCTTTCTCTCCTCAGCGGGGACGACTCGAAGAAACGCTGAATGCCCTCGCAAACTGTGGGAAATGTGCTTTGCTGTCCTGATCCCCGCT
This sequence comes from uncultured Clostridia bacterium, assembly GCA_945832065.1. GTDB lineage: Bacteria > Bacillota > Clostridia > Oscillospirales > Oscillospiraceae > JAZOXB01. Next base: position 25,526 of record CAMAEX010000001.1, read on the forward strand.
TTGCTGCAAAGATTACTGTGTTGCCTCCGGCGTATTATCCAAAAAGCACTGTGGATTTATCAAAACAAATGCACATTCTTCCGCTTCGATGAAATCTTACAAGAATCGCTTGAAAGACCGCGTGAAATGTGCTATACTGAATTCGTATCAAGCAAAATATTTTTTTCTTTTTCTCCGGGTGAAATTCACCCAGAAGCAGTTCAGACTGTCAAAAACTCCGATTTTGTCATTGCGCAACCGGCGCACACATTAGTTGTGGCAATCGAAGGATGTTTCGCCTGTCCGTGCTCATGCAAAAACTGAAACACTTTGAAGTGAGATTGCCGTGTCTCATGTGCATCCGTTTGCAGGGAATGGATGCTTTTGTGCCTATGGGGTATTGTTGGAGCGTTACTGCCGATCACCGAGCCTCGGTATCCGGCTGTATTGCTCATTTTGACAAATTGCTCCTTGCTATGCTTTGACATAGAGGAGTTTTTTTGGCATCTTGGCTCCGCTGGGTGAACGAATCATACGCAAGACCTGTCGCGATTCCCTTTCACAGCACCGCAAAGCCCTCGAACCCCGTTTGGACGCAAAGACCCTTTCCCGGCAAATTTTAATTTTATAAAGGAGAAGAGATTGCACATGAAGAAAAAAGTTCTCAGCATGATTCTCGCGATCGCAATGGTAATTTCCATGTTCGCGGGACTCGCAACCACAGCCAGTGCAGCGGGTTATGCCAAAGCGACTTCCATTGCCGTCGGCGATCAGGTTGTTCTGGCATGTGAAAATGCACTAATGGAAATGACAGGTATTTCCACGACAAAAACTAAATACGGTATCGGTACTGCCTATAGCGGTGCGCCTGCCGGAACCATGGTGTTTGAGGTGGTGGCTGGCGCTTCCGAAGGCACCTATGCATTTAAGAACGGCGACAATTACCTGTATTGGACCTCCGGTAACTCTCTGAATGTAGATGCGACATTGAGCGCAAAGACCTCTTGGACTGTTGCTTTTGATGTAAGCGGCAACGCTGTTATCTTAAACGCTGGTGACTCGGCTCGCCAGATTTGGTGGAACGTTAACAACCCCCGTTTTGCTTGCTATACCGGTAAGGTGGCCGATGCTACCTATTATGCAGTGCAGCTTTACAAGTACAGTGATGCCGCCTGCACGCACGCAAACGCAACCTCCAGCGTAACGACCGAGCCCACCTGCCGCACACCCGGTGAAAAGACCTTTACTTGCCCTGATTGCAATAAAACTTGGACTGAAACTATCCCTGCCACCGGCCATTTTTGGGGCGAAGCTGTTCAGACGACGGCTCCTACCTGCACCGAGGACGGTGTGAATACATACACCTGCTCTGTATGTTCGGGCACCAAGACCGAAGTCATCCCCGCCACCGGTCACACATATGTTGGCGGAACCTGCTCCGTCTGCGGCGCGGCAGAACCCGCTCCTTCTTACTATAAGCCGCTGACCGCGGCGCCCGCAGCATGGGACGGCACCTATCTCATCGCTCATCCCGTTGATGGCGCTGTTTGGATCTTCAACGGCACAGACGCTGCAAACGACTATGTTGTTGCAACACCCGCTGCAGATGGCAAGATCACTTATGCTGACGGCATGGCAATCGTTACCATCGCTACCGTAGAGGGTGGCTACACTCTCCAGATTGGCGACAAATACATGTATTCCAGTGGTAACTCCAATGGTCTGAACCTTGGCACTACCCCGATTGCGAATGCACTTGAGTTTACGGCTGACGGTGTTGTCATTACCTATGGTACTACCACGTTCCGTTTCAATGCTTCCTCCGGTCAGGATAGATTCCGCTACTATAAGACTAGCACGACCGGAACGACATACACCTATCCGACACTGTATAAGCTGGTGGAAGAATCAGGTGAGACTCCCGTAGAACCCGTGGAATGCACCCACACCAACGCCACCGAAGTACCTGCGGCTTCTGCGACCTGCACCGCTGCCGGCAACAGCGCCTACTGGAGCTGCCCGGACTGCGGCAAGTACTTCTCTGACGCAGCTTGCACCACGGAAACCACGTTGGAAGCTGTCACCATCCCGGCAACCGGTCATACTCCGGGTGCTTACACCAGCAACAATAACGGCACCCATGCATACACCTGCTCTGTCTGCAGCGAGACTGTCACTGAGAACTGTACGGCAGTTGAGGTCGAGACGATCCCCGCTACTTGCACGAGCTACAGCTCCACTGACTACGAGTGCTCCGTCTGCGGCGGCGCTTGGACGGTTGTCGGAACGGAGTACGCGGCGCACAACTATGTAAACGGCGTTTGCTCCGTCTGCTCTGATGCGCTTGACAAGTATGTGAAGGTCACCGACCTGTCCACGCTGGCTGTCGGCGACACCGTCGTGATCTACTATCCTGCCAGCAATATGGCGCTGACATCCACCGCTTCCGGCAAGAAGCTGGCTGGCGTTGTTGGTCAGATCGACACCACCGGTAACGGCATGATGTACGTTGATGGCGCGGCTGCGATGACCGTTGCGGTCAATGAGGCTGGCCAGTATCAGTTCTCCATCGTGGACGCTGGGGGCAACACTTTGTATCTGACCTCCGGCGCGACCGGCAACAGCCTGACCTTTGCGGCTGCTCCTGCCGATGGTGCGACCGACTACACGTTGTGGACCATTGTTGCGGATACCGGCGACAGCACGATTGCCTACATCAAGAGTGTCAATGCTACTTACAGTTCCAAAGTTCAGGCATTAGAGTATTACAACGGTTTTACCACCTACAGCGAGAAGACGACTGCTGCTTACCAGTTCAACTTCTATAAGCCCTATGTGGAAGGAGAGCATGTCCATAGCTACACTTCTGAAGTTACTACTGCCGCTACCTGCTTGACCGCCGGTGTGATGACCCATACCTGCGCCTGCGGCGACAGCTACACGGAAGCGATCCCCGCCACCGGTCACAGCTACGCTGCTGATGCCGTTGCCGGCACTGCTTGCGCCAACGGCTGCGGTCATACCCTGATCGAGGCGAAGAAGACGGTTGCTCTGGAAGACGGCATGACGGTTATCTTCTACAGCGCTAATATCTCCATGGCAATGGATTCCGTGGCGAATGGTGCTTATTTGAACGCGATTGCTCCTAATACTGCTGCCGGCGACACCCTGCTGATCGATGACGGTGTTGCACTCATGACCATAGAGGTCGTTGAGGGCGGCTACCGCTTCAAGCTGGGCGACAACTACCTGTCCTACAGAGGCGGCAGAAATACCCTTGTCTTCGAGCCGCTGACTGACGCGGTTGTTACGGATGAGACTGCCGGCACCACGACGGACTACACGGTCTTTGCTGTCGAAAACGGCAATGCCCTGTATTGCGTCAACGGCGACTACGACTACAACGGCAACCTCAATAAGCTCTATCTGGAAGCGTACGCCTACACCAACGAGGCTGGCTCTGAGCGCTTCACCACGTATAACTGCGCTGATAACACCGCCGCTGCATTTGTATTCACCTTCTACACCACTTCCGAGGTTTGCAACCATGTTGCAAACGAAGGCACAGCTACTACTCCGGCCACCTGCACCACTGCTGGCGTTATGACCTATACCTGCACGACTTGCGGAAAGGTTCTCTACACTGCGGAGATTCCCGCAACCGGTCATAACTATGTTGACGGCGTCTGCACTAACTGCGGCGAAGCTGAGCCCAACTTCGAAGGCGACTGGTACATTGCGGTTGCCCGCAGCACCGGTAACTACTTCTACATGGAGAACACCATGCAGAACACTGCCGGCACTCGTTTCACTGCGGTCGACTCCGGTCTGACGGCTCTGCCCGAGGCGATCACCGAAGGCGCCATGGCTGAGTATGTCTTCCATATTGCGAAGAACGCAAATGGCAACTACGTCATGTATTCTAACTATATCGAAGGCGACAATAAGTATGTTGGCTGGAATGTCGGCTCGAACACTGCAACGCTTGTCGCGGAAGCCAATGCCCGTGCCTTCACCGTAATCGACAACGAAGACGGAACTGTTATCCTCAGCCTGGTTTTGGGTGAAGGCGATGGAACCGATGCTCGTTATCTCTCCCTGAATGGCAATACCGGTAGCGACTACTTTGCATGGTACAAGAATACACAGCGCTATAATCTGACCCTGATCCCCGTTTCCGGTGAGATCCATGTGCATAGCTTTACTACCGAAAGCGCACGCGTTGATGCAACCTGCACCACCGATGGCTCTGTCACTTACACCTGCTCTTGCGGCAAGACCTACACCGAGACAGTTCCCGCAACTGGCCACGCCATTGAGCTGGTGGAAGCTGTTGCAGCAACCTGCACGACCGACGGCAATGGCGCCTATTACAAGTGCTCCAAGTGCGATGCACTCTTCTCTGATGCAGAAGGTACCACCGCGCTTGATGCAATCCCGACTGTTTCTGCAACGGGTCATACCGAAGTCACTGACGACGCGGTTGCAGCAACCTGCACCACCACCGGCTTGACGGAAGGCTCTCATTGCTCTGTCTGCAACGAAGTCATTGTGGCACAGGAGGTTGTTAACGCCACCGGTCACACCTACACCTACACCGATAACGGCAACG
>CAMAEX010000002.1:0-28193 GCA_945832065.1 uncultured Clostridia bacterium
CCGATTGCGGTAACGGTGCCAAGAACCTTATCTCCTGTATTTAAAGTCTTGATGGAGTTTTCGAGCATTGCCTCAAAGCTCTCCTCTGCAACTGCATCAACATTCTGAATTTCGCTCATAGTCTGATTGACCTCCTTTATAATCCACGCAGGCGTCGAAGCACCCGCAGTGATGCCAATGTGGTTCATGCCCCGATATACGGACAAGTCAAGCTCGTCCGCGCAATCGACAAGAGAGACGTTATTGCAATGCTCGGCACAAATATGCGCCAAACGCCCCGTATTGGAGCTGTTGCGATCTCCCACGACGATCATCGCATCGCATTGTGAGGCAAGCGTTGCTGCCTCGCGCTGTCGATTTTCGGTTGCTTTGCATATTGTATCAAAGATTTCGTGATTTGTACACACCTTTTTTATGATTTTCTTGCAGGAATCCCATAAAAATTGCGTGCTTGTGGTTTGAGAAACGACAGAAATGGGAATATTTGGATTTTCCGGCGCTTCGCTAAGCCAGTTTTCAAGCTCATCAACGTTGGAAAAGACGAGCGGATGGTCGCACCAACCCGCAATCGCCTGCACCTCGGGATGTGTCGGCGTGCCAATAATCACGGGTTGTCTCCCCTGTGCCTCGGCTTTTGCAACGATTCCGTGAATGCGTTTGACGGAGGGGCAGGTTGCGTCCACGATCTCGACATTTTTCGTGCGAAGCGCCTCATAAGTTCCGCGCGGAATGCCATGGGAGCGGATGATGACGGTGCAGCCCTCGGGGACTTCGTCCACGGAAGCGATCTCACGCACACCGAGTTCTTCAAAACGCTTTACCAAATGGCGATTATGGGCAATCGGCCCGAGGGTGACAGCTGGTTTACCCTCTTGAATGGTTCGCTCGACAAGATCAACTGCACGGTGGACGCCGTAGCAGAAGCCCGCCGATTCCGCAACCGTCAGCTTCATGCCCGTTCCCCCATTGCGTAGATCGTCTGCATCAGCTCCGCCGTGCGGTCTTCCAGCTCCTCCTGCGTCGGCTTCGCTCCGGCGTATTCCGGAAAATACGGTGCGCCGTAAATCAGGTTGACCGGCTGCCAAAAATGTTTCTTGGTGGAGAGGTAGACGGGCACGACGGGAACCTTCATCCGCGCTGCGATCATCACGGCGCCGGAATGGGGCTCGGAGACCCTTCCCTTCTTGATGCGTGTGCCCTCTGGGAAAATAAGTACCTTCTCGCCGTTCTTCAGCGTCTGCATGGCAGTCTTGATCGCGCCTACATCGGCATGTCCGCGATCAACGGGAAACGCGCCGAGCTTCCGGTATAGCCAGCCCATAACGGGTTTCTCCAGCAGCTCTTTTTTTGCCATGGAACGCGGCAGCGTCGGACATTTCCCGAACACAATGACCCAGATCGGATCGGAAAAGGCGCTGTGGTTGCAGCAGAGCATTGCCGCGCCCTGGGGTAAATTTTCCCGTCCCTTGATATGGATGATTGGGTGCATAAACCGCAAACAGCCGCGCAGGAAAGCGCAGATGAAACGATAACTCCAACCGCTGACAGGTTTCATAAGGCAAGCTTCTCCCGAATGATTCTAACAGTTTCGTCAATGCTCTGCGCAAGCGTCAGCGCTGACGTATCCAGCAGGACGGCGTCCTCTGCTTGACGGAGCGGTGCAAGCGCTCGGTGCATATCGCGGTAATCCCGCTCCTCGATATCCCGCAGGACATCTTCATAATGCGCTTCCAGCCCCTTTTCCCGCAGCTCCTTGCAGCGGCGCTCGGCGCGTGTTGCCGCGGAGGCGGTCAAATAGATCTTGACCTGCGCTTCCGGCAAGACGACCGTGCCGATATCGCGGCCGTCCATAATCACACTTTGCTGCCGCGCAATCTCCCGCTGTGTCTCCAAAAGGAAGCGACGCACAGCAGAGAAAGCGGAAACTCGCGAGGAGGCATCGGACACCTCCGGCGAACGCAGGCGGTCTGTAACATCCGCGCCGTTGAGCACAAGATGCTGCACGCCTCGTTCCCATTGCAGCCTCACGGTCGTATCCTTCAGAAGAGACGCGACGGCGGCTTCATTCGCGCTGTCAACCTCTCGCGCAAGGACGGCTAACGCCACCGCGCGGTAAATTGCGCCGGTATCCACATAAACAAACCCAAGCTCGGCGGCAGCGCGGCGCGCGACTGTGCTTTTTCCCGCGCCGGCCGGACCGTCGATTGCGACATTGTAAATTCGATCTGTCATAAATTCTCCAAACATCGTTGCAATTCAACTATAGAATTTTAAACGATTTTCTCCTTTTTGTCAACCATCATTTTGCATAGAGCTGCGCAATGATACGGTTTAACATACCGCAGGGCAGCAGCTTGCACAGCAGGCAGACGCAGCGGTAGGAAAAGCCGACGGTATAGAGCGGTTTTACGCGCCGTTTTAAGACGACCTTGCATAAATACTGTCCAACCCGCGCAGGCGGCATACCGTTTTTTTCGTCATGCTCCATCCGCGCAACGCTGCGTGCGATCCTGCCGCCGTATACCTCGTCCCCCTCCACTGATTTCTTCCGCGCGGCGGTAAAACCGGTGCAAATGTCTCCCGGCTGAACGGCGGTCACGCTGATGCCAAACGGGCGCACCTCGTTTGCAAGGGCGCAGGTATAGGAATCGATTGCCGCCTTAGAAGCGGAATAGAAGGCTTGAAACGGTATGGCAACCGGCGCGGCGACGGAGCTGACATTGACGATTCTACCCCCGCCCTGCGCCCGCATCAGCGGCAGTGCTGCTTTACAGGCATTGACCGTGCCGAAAAAGTTGACGCGCAATTGCCTCTCGGCGTCTTCTGCGGAGGTAAATTCCGCTGCGCCGGAAATGCCGAAGCCTGCGCAATTCACGAGGATATCAACTCGCCCTTCACGGGAGTAAACCGTCTCCAATGCGGTGCAAACTGCCGTTTCATCGGTCACATCGGCACAAAGATGCTCTATTGCGGGTGTTTTTGCCATGTTCCGGCTAAGCGTATAAACGCGGCAGCCTGCCTGTTGAAACGCTTCCGCAGCGGCAAGCCCGATGCCGGAGCTTCCGCCGGTAATCAATACAACCTTTTCCATTTTCTCACTCCGCAGGCGACAGCATAGCATTTACTGCGGCATATGCCGTTGACCACGCGATCTGCAAATTGAATCCGCCGGTATACGCGTCACAGTCAATGATCTCCCCTGCGAAGAACAAGCCGCCGATCAACTTGGACTGCATGGTTTTCGGGTCGATCTCTCGCACACTTACTCCCCCGCGTGTGATGATCGCCTCCTCGACCGGACGTTTTCCGAGAATACGGATGGAAAAACGCTTTGTCTGCTCCAAAAGCGCACGGCGCTGCAGCTTTGTCAGGGTATTTGCGCGCTGACTCGGGTCAATTCCCGCGCGCGAAAGCAGGACGGGAATCATGGAATGCGGGAACAGATCCGCAAGCGCGTTTTCCATGCTGCGATTTGCGTATTTTTCAAAATCACGCAGGAATCGCGCGTCGAGCTTTGCCTCGTCCAGCGCCGGCTTCAAATCAAGCAAGACCGTGTACTGTTCCCCGTCCTTCCAATGCGCGGAGGCAGAGAGCGCCATCGGCCCCGAAATGCCGAAGTGGGTAAACAGCAGCTCTCCGAAATCACGATAGACTGTCTTGCCCTTACTGTCGAGCAGCTTCAGCTCGGTATTCCGCAGGGACAGCCCCTGCATTTTTGCACAGTCCTCCTCCGCCGTCAGCGGCACCAAGGAGCCGACGGGCTGTACGATGCTGTGACCGAGGGCTTGCGCAATGCGGTAGCCGTCACCCGTAGAGCCGGTCAAGGGATAGGACGCGCCGCCCGTGCATAGAATCACCTGGGCGCAGGAGATCAGTCCGTTTTCCGTCTTGACTGCGGCGATATGCCCCTCCTGCGTGAAAAGCTCCGTGACGCGTTCCTGTCGGCGCTGCACACCGAGGGCACGCATTTTTCGCTCCAGAGCGGCGATCACATCAGCGGAACGATCGGAAACCGGAAAAACACGATTGCCGCGCTCGATCTTCAAAGGGCAGCCGTTCTCCTCGAAAAACGCCATCGTCCGTTCCGGCGGGAAGGTGGAAAGGCTGCTGTATAAGAATCGCGGATTGCGCGGAATGTTTTTTATGACCTCTTCTGCGGTGCAGGCGTTGGTCACATTGCAGCGCCCTTTCCCGGTAATGGCAAGCTTTTTCCCCAAGCGGTCGTTTCGCTCCAAAAGCAGGACGCGCAGACCGCGCTCCGCCGCAAGGATCGAAGCAAACATCCCGGCAGCGCCTCCGCCGATGATTACAACATCATTCGCCGTTTTTTTCATAGACATGATAGCGATCCCAGATTTCTTCAAAAATTTGTAAGGTCTGCGTCGTCTCGCTCTTTCGGCGGGAAGCGACGGCTACAAGCAGGGCGTTAATGACACTCATCGGCGCTGCCATCGAATCAACCAGCGAGACCATCCCGCTGCCCGCAAGCAGCAAACAGTCTGCATTTTGCGCGATCGGAGAGCTTGCGCAGTCCGTCAGCGCAATCGTTCTTGCGCCGCGAGAACGCGCCAATTCCATTGCACGCACCGTCACGGAGCAGTAGCGCGGGAAGCTGATCCCCAGCAGAACATCCTGCGGCGTGATGCGGACAAGCGCTTCGAGCGCTTCACTTTCCGACGAGAGCATTAATTGCCGCACATCGTCAAACAAATAGCGCAGATAATAGCAAAGGAAGAACGCAAGGGAGGCTGACGAACGCACACCGAGGACAAAGACACGTTTGGAAGAGAGCAGTGTCTCTACCGCTGCCTGAAATTGCGCAGGATCAAGCTCCTCTGCCGTTTTACGGATGCGCTCGGCATCCGCAAGCAGGACAGTGCCGATCACATCCTCCTGCGCGATGCGCGTTTCGCTGGTCTCCATGCGCTGTGCGGCGGTCAGGCGATGCAGCACAAGCTCTTGCAGCGCTTTCTGCATCTCTGGGTAGCCGTCATAGCCGAGCTGAGAGGCAAAGCGTACCACGGTGGATTCCGATACCTGCACGGTCTTTCCGAGGACGCTTGCAGTCAAAAAAGCCGCCTTATCATAGCTCTCTAAAATATACGCCGCAATGCGCCGCTGTCCCTTGGAGAAGGTATTCATTTGATTATGTATGCATTCTAAAATGTCCTGCGTCATAGTCCGGCCTCCCGATACAGGGCGGAACGTTCCGCCTCCGTCAGATACCGCCACGCGCCGACCGCAAGCCTGCCCAGCGAAAGGCAGCCCTCGTGCACTCTGCAAAGGCGCACCACGGTCAGTCCTGCCATCTCGCACATTCTGCGGATTTGGCGGTTTCTGCCCTCGTGAATCGTAATTTCAAAGGTTGCCTTCTCCCCGTTTTCCCGCAGCTTTTTGACGAACGGAGGCGCAATCGCTCTTCCGTCCAGCACAATGGGGCGCGAAAGGAGCGTCTGCGCCGTGTCTAAGGCACCGCGTACCGTGACCTCATAGACCTTTTCGATCTCGCCGCGCGGGTGCATCAGCCGGTCGGCAAGCGCGCCGTCATTGGTAAAAAGAAGCAAGCCCTCCGACTGACAGTCCAGCCGTCCGACGGGATAGACACGGCAGCCGCAATCGACAAGCGAGGCTGCCGTTTTTCTTCCCCGCTCGTCCGAAAGCGTCGTCACATAGCCGCGCGGCTTATATAGCATCAGGCAGACTGTCTCTGCACGCTGAGGGAGCGGCTTTCCGTCAATACAGATGCGATCCTGCACGGCATCGGCAGACTGTCCCACCGACGCGACCTTACCGTTCACCGTAACGCGCCCGTCGGCGATCAGTTTTTCAGCGGCACGGCGGGACGCTGCACCATGCGCCGATAGAATCTTCTGTAAGCGTTCCGTCATACCCTTCCTCCAAGCCGCCCCAGACGAGGCGGATGATCCCGATCTGCTTTTCTCCCAAATAGACCGCGCCAAATCCCGCAAACGAGCCATACTCCCCCGCTGCGAACGCTGCGCGGGGATAGCAGGGCATCACGCGCACTGTCTCATTCTCCGCCAGCCAATAGCAAAAATTCTCCTCCGCCGCAAGCTGCGCGGTTTTCCCGTCCATCAGCGGCAAACGGGCAACCGACTGCCCGGCGGTGATAGCCGTCCGCTCACAATAATGTCCGAAGCCATAGTCATACAGTGCCGCATGGTCGCACCAGTCGTTACCGTCGTTGATCGTTACGGCGATGAGACGTCTGCCGTTCCGCTCCGCTGCGCTGACCAGAATTCTCCCGGCGGCTTTGGTATAGCCGGTTTTCACACCAATTGCGCCCTCGACCGACCAAAGCAGTTTATTGTGGTTTGTGAGCATACGGTTACCCACGCGGATGCTTTTGGTGGATACGATCCTGCGAAACTCGTCTTTCTCTAAAGCATACCGTGTGATCTGCGCCAGATCCGCAGCGGTAGAATAATGCTGCTCACCGTCTAATCCGTTTGGGTTTTCAAAATGCGTGTTCTTCAGCCCGAGCTGCTGCGCCTTGAGGTTCATCAAGGCAACAAACTCGGGCACACTGTCTGAGCAGGCGAGCGCCAAGGCAACCGCTGCGTCATTGCCCGAGTGAAGGAGCATACCATAGAGCAGGTCACGAATCGTCAAAGTCTCCCCTGCTTTGAGATACAGTGACGAGCCTTCGATCTTCGTTGCTTCCGGCGGAACGGTGTATTCCATGTCAAGACGACAATGCTCCAGCACCACGACCGCCGTCATGATCTTTGTCGTGCTTGCAATCAGCGACCGGTTATCGGCATTCTGTGCGAACAGAACCTCGCCGCTGTCCGCGTCAAGCAGAATACAACACCGCGCAGAGACAGACGGTGCTGCCGCTGCCGAAAAAGTGAAAAGGACGGCAGCAAGCATCGCGGCTGCCGTCCTGATCGTCCAGTGTTTCATTTCCATCACCGTTGTTAGTTTTCCTCCTACGGGTGGAAATACGCCTGTTAAATGTCGGAAATCTCGTTCTTTCCGCCTTTGATCAGCTCGGTGAGCTTGTCCACCAGCATAGGGAGCTGCTCGATCACACGTTCCACGGCATTCTCGGCAGGCTCGTCAATCGGCAAGACACGCACACGTTCTCCCTGCACGAGGATCATCGCCACCGGCGTGATTTTCACGCCGCAGCCGGCACCGCCGCCAAAAGTTCCGTTTTGACCCGCCAGCTTCGCAGCCATATCCGCGCCGCCGGAAGCCAAGGCAAAGTTGATTTTTGAGATAGGAATCAGCGTCGTACCGTCACCGACCGTGATCGGTGAACCGACGACGGTGTTCGCATCCACCATTTCACGCACCTTTGACATGGAAGCGCTCAAAACATCGGATACATTTTTACTCATGTTCAGCCTCCTGTTCAGTCTCTGGCAGCTCGCGTTTACCGAACTGCATTTTTTCAATCTCGGGCAGGTCGTCCAACGACTCCAAGCCGAAGGTTCTCAAAAAGTCGGGCGTTGTGCGGTAGAGAATCGGGCGCCCGGGGACATTCAGCCGTCCGCATTCCTCAATCAGATGTTTATTGAGCAGCGCGCCGACGGAATAAGAGCTGTCCACACCGCGAATCTGTTCGACATATGCCTTCGTCGCTGGCTGATAATAAGCGATGATCGTCAGCGCCTCCAACTGCGAAGCGGAGAGCTTCGGCGGTTTTCGCGTCTCCAGCGCCTTTGTGATATAGGAGGACATCTCAGTGGAGGAACACATCTGATACGCCTTTTCCAAATGGAGGATGCGGATACCACGCCGATCATAAGAGAGGCTGTCCATCAAGCGTTTCGCGGCGGCATCCACCTCATCGGGGTCGCACTGCACGGCAAGGGCGATCCGCTCTGTCTCCACAGGCTCGCCTGCTGCGAACAAGATCGCTTCGATCACCCGTTCAAGTTCCTTCGCTTCCATCTAAGCTCTCCATTTCTCCGTCCGGCATTTTGCAAAAGCGGACGGTCACATCATCCTCGTCGCCCTCCAGCATGATCGAGCGGACGCGGCAAAGCTCCAGTACCGCTAAAAAGGTCGCGACGATCTCACTACGGGAGCGGCTGCCGCGAAACAGGCTGCGAAATTTCGCCGCACCGCGCATCAAGAGGCGCTTTAAGAGCTGCGCCGCTTTTTTGGTGACGGGATACGGCTCCGTGCCGACAATGCCTCGGAAATTGGAAACCGGCGGCGGGAGCTTACGCTCGCTGCGCTCTGCGATTGCGGCAAATGCGCGGACAATGTCGGTGCTGTCATGCTGATAACGGTAGGTGGAATCGACCTTATAAGGCTCCGGCGATTTCGTAAAGAGATTGCAGCCGATCTCGTTGCGCGGCTCTAAAAATGCCATAGCCTTTCCGATCTGCTCCTTGGCCTCGGCGCATTGGCGTTCCTCCAAAGAGCGGATCAGAAGCTCCATCTCCGACATGGCCTCCTCGCGTTCGGCGGCGGAGAGGAGCATTTTTGTCTTGATCAGCATCAGGTACGAAGCCATCGCGATAAACTCGCTGGCGATTTCCATATCCAGCCGTTTCATCTCGTCAAGGTAGGCAAGATATTGCTCCAAAATCGAGGCAATGCTGACATCTTGAATTTCTATTTTATTTTTACTCAAAAGCTGTAAAATAACATCCAGCGGTCCGTCAAAATCCGCGGTCAGTGCGTCGTTAGAGCGCACCACACCCGACAGATGGTATCTCGGTTCTTCCATACATTCCCTCGAAAGCTATAATCATAGGTATTATACCATTGAAAGCCCCATCGCGCAATACCGAAAATGAGCGTGTTAGGGCACGCTCATTTTTTGGGTCATTCCACATAGGAGCAGATCGCGCGGACAAGTTCATTGCGTCCCGTCCCCTTTTCCGCGGAGAACGGGAGAAGCAACGTCTCCTCAGCAAGATGCAGCGTCTGGCGAATGCACTGCATATTCGGTTCGATCTCGCTTTTTTTCAGCTTGTCCAGCTTATTTGCCAGAACCAAGAAGGGACAGCCTGTGCTTTGGAACAGCTCTGCCATCACGCAGTCCAGCTTCGTCGGCGCGTGGCGCGCATCGACAATCATCACCCCGAGAGAAATATCCTCCGCACGGGAAAAATAGGCTTCTGTCAGCCTATCCCAGCGTTCCTTTTCGGAGGCTGCAACCTGCGCGTAGCCATAGCCGGGCAAATCAACAAAATATGCGCGTCCGTCCACCTTAAAATAGTTGATATGGATGGTCTTGCCCGGCTTTTGTCCCACCCGGGCAAAATTCTTCCGCTGCAGCACGCAGTTGAGCACGGAGGATTTTCCGACATTGGATTTGCCGGCAAAGGCGATCTGCGGCAGTCCGTCCGAAAGGAAGTCATTCGGACGGGCTGCGGATCGAACGAATTCTACCTTTTGCAGGTTCATTGGCTGATCTCCTTGCGTCTTGGCTTCTCCGACTTCTGCGGCATGGGCACGGGCGGCTGCTCCGCAACGGTCTGTAGCGCTTGTAATTCCGGCATAGCCTGCACCAGCGCAGCGTCGATCACTGCATCCACATGGTCAACCAACAGGAAGTTTAGCGCAGAACGAACGGCAGGGTCGATTTCGCGCAGATCCTTCTCGTTCTCCTGCGGGAGAATGACGGTCTTGACGCCATGGCGCAGCGCCGCCATCGTTTTTTCCTTCAGTCCGCCAATGGGAAGTACGCGCCCACGAATGGAGATTTCACCCGTCATGGCGATGTCTCTGCGCACAGGGCGGCCGGTCAGCGCGGAAACCATTGCCGTGCAAACCGTAATACCCGCCGAGGGTCCGTCCTTCGGCACAGCGCCCTCGGGGAAGTGTACATGAATGTCCTTCGTCTTATAGAAATCCTGCGGAATATGCAGCACTTCGGTGCGGGAGCGGATATAGCTCATTGCTGCCTGCACGGATTCCTTCATCACATCGCCGAGGTTTCCCGTCAAATTCAGCTTGCCGCTGCCCTCAAAGACATTGCACTCCACCTCTAAGGTCTCGCCGCCGACGGAGGTCCATGCCAAGCCCGTAACCAAGCCGACCGTATCGGAAGTCGCGAGCTTATCCGGCATGATTTTACGCGGACCGAGCAGTTCCTCTAAATCCGCGCCGCGCACGCTGATACGCTTGACTGTCTCGTCCGAGACAAACCGCATCGCGCACTTGCGGCAGAGGTTGGCAAGTTCACGCTCCAAATTACGCACGCCGGACTCCCGCGTATAGCAGCGGATCATCTCGCGGATCGCATCATCCGAAACGCGCACCTGCGATTTTTTCAGACCGTGCTTGGCAAGCTGCTTCGGCAGAAGGTGCTGCTTTGCGATCATCAGCTTTTCCTCATCGGTATAAGAGCCAAGCTCAATGACCTCCATACGGTCGAGCAGCGGGCGCGGAATCGTATCCGTAGTGTTTGCCGTGGTAATGAACATACACTCACTGAGGTCAAACGGCACCTCCAAATAGTTGTCGCGGAAGGTTGCGTTCTGTTCGGAATCCAGCACCTCCAGCAGCGCTGCCGAGGGATCGCCTCGGTAATCGCTGCCTAACTTGTCAATCTCATCAAGCAGCAAAAGCGGGTTGTGCGAGCCGGCCTGCGAGACGGCATTGATGATGCGTCCCGGCATTGCGCCGATATAGGTCTTGCGGTGCCCGCGAATCTCCGCCTCATCGTGGATGCCGCCCAGCGAGATACGCGCCAGCTTACGGTTGAGCGCGCGGGCAACGCTCATGGCAATGGAGGTCTTACCGACACCCGGAGGTCCGACCAGACAGATGATCTGCCCCGGAAGATCGGGCGCAAGCTGCTTGACCGCAAGAATCTCCAAGATGCGTTCCTTCACCTTTTGCAAGCCGAAGTGGTCTTCATCCAAAATCCGCCGCGCCGCGGCAACATCAACGCGCTCCTTTGTGCGCTTGTCCCACGGAAGCTCCAGAGCAATATCAAGATAGCTTCGGATCACGGACGCCTCGGAAGAACCGTACGCCTGCTTGGAGAGCCGCTGAAGCTCCTTCAAAAGCTTCTCCTCCGCTTCCTTCGGAAGCTTCAGCTTCATGATTCTCTCATGATATTCTTCTAGCTCTGCTTCGTCGTCGTTTTCGCCAAGCTCGCTGCGGATCACCTTCATCTGTTCGCGCAGATAGTAGTCACGCTGCCCTTTATCTATGCTTTGCTGCGTTCTGTCTTGCAGCTGATTTTCAATTTGCAGAACCTCAACCTCACGCGCAAGCAGTCGATTTGCGATCTCCAAGCGCCGCACGGGATGCAGCTGAGAAAGCACACGCATCTTATCGGCAAAGCCGAAGGTCGCCGCCTGCGCCATCATGTCCGCAACCTCCCCCGGCTCCTTTGACGCGAGAATGCGCAGCATCACATCCTGCACCGGACGCTGGGACAGCTCCGTAAATTCGTCAAACAGCTGTGCCGCCTGCCGCATCAATGCTTCGACGCGCGCAGTACCTCTTGTATATTCCAAGTCCGGCAGGGATTCCACCCGCGCGGAAAGATAGGGCGCAGTTCGCTGCCGCAGGGTAATTTTCGCGCGATGCTCGCCGTAAACCAAAATGCGCACAGAGTCTCCGGGCATTTTCAGTACCTGACGGATATGGGCAACCGTTCCGACCTCATACAGCTCGTCAAAAGAGGGATCGTCCTGCAAAATATCCTTTTGCGTCACAAGAAAAACACGCTGGTCGCCCGACATTGCATTTTCAAGCGCGCGAATCGACTTCTCCCTGCCCACATCAAAGTGCATGGTGGATTGCGGAAAAACCGTCAGCCCGCGCAGCGCAAGCACCGGCATTTTTTCGGAAATGATAATTTCTTCCATCGGAATGTCTCCTTTCCGCGGACGTTTGTCCGCAAGGTAAAAGAAAAGGGGGCAATATGCTTGCTCCCCCTTTCCCTGTTATACGGCGCTTGAACGCGGCTTTTTGCGCGTCACAATCGGGTCAACGCCGTTTTCCACGCAGTCGCGTGTAATTAAAACCTTAGTAATCGCCGGATCGGAGGGAATCTCATACATGACCTTTGTCATAACATCCTCCAATACCGCACGCAAGCCTCTTGCGCCGATCTTTCGGTCAATCGCCTTCTGCGCAATCGCCTCCAGTGCCTCCTGTTCAAAGTCCAGCACCACATGATCCAGCTCAAGCAGTCTGCGATATTGACGGCACAGCGCGTTCTTCGGCTCCGTGAGGATCCGCACAAGGTCTTCCTTTCTGAGGCTGCACAGGCTTGTAACAACCGGCAGTCTGCCCACCAATTCGGGAATAATACCGAATTTCAGAAGGTCATGCGGCTGGACCTGGGCAAACAGGGCGCCGACATCACGCTCCTTGCGGGATTTCAGCTCTGCACCGAAGCCAAGACTGGAACGGTCAACGCGGCGTTCAATGATCTTATCCAGACCGTCAAAGGCGCCGCCGCAGATGAACAGGATATTCGTTGTGTCTATTTGAATGAACTCCTGCTGCGGATGCTTTCTTCCTCCCTGCGGCGGGACATTCGCGGTCGTCCCCTCCAGAATCTTGAGCAATGCCTGCTGCACGCCCTCGCCGGAAACATCCCGTGTGATCGAAGTATTTTCGCTTTTACGCGCGATTTTGTCCATCTCATCGATATAGATGATGCCGCGTTCGGCAAGCTCCACATCGAAATCCGCCGCTTGCAGCAGACGGAGCAAAATGTTCTCCACATCCTCACCGACATAGCCTGCCTCGGTCAGTGTGGTCGCATCGGCGATTGCGAACGGAACATTCAAAATTTTTGCCAAAGTTTGAGCAAAGAGCGTCTTGCCGCAACCTGTCGGACCGATGAGAAGGATGTTGCTCTTTTGCAGCTCGACCTCCGAAGCGCCGCCATAATAGATGCGCTTATAGTGGTTGTACACCGCCACGGAAAGTGCGATCTTGGCTTCGTCCTGCCCGATGATATAGCCGTCCATATACTCTTTGATTTCTTTCGGCGTGGGAAGGCGCTCAGGTGCTTCCAGCAAATCATCGCGCTCAGCAGTCTCGTACATATTCTCATGCAGAAGCGTGCTGCAAAGCTCCACGCATTCGTTGCAGATATAGGCATTCGGACCGGAGAGGATCCGCTCAACCTGCCCCTGTGTTTTACCGCAGAAAGAACAACGAATCAATTTGTCAGCCAAATTCAATTCTCCTTAAATATTATCTCTGATAGATCACCTTATCGACAATGCCGTACTCCTTCGCCTCTTCTGCGGTGAGGAAATGGTCGCGCTCACAGTCAATGGCAACCTGCTCGACGGGCTTGCCGGTGTTTTGCGCAAGGATCTCGTTGAGCTTACGCTTGATATCCAAAATGCGCTGCGCATGGATCTGGATGTCGGTGACCTGCCCCTGCGCGCCGCCGGAGGGCTGATGGATCATGATCTCCGCGTTCGGGAGCGCAAGACGCTTGCCCTTCGTGCCGGAGGAGAGAAGGAAGGCACCCATGGACGCCGCCATACCGATACAGATGGTAGAAACATCGCATTTGATATATTGCATCGTGTCATAGATCGCCATACCGGCAGTGACGCTGCCGCCGGGGCTGTTGATGTAGAACTGGATATCCTTATCAGGATCCTGCGCCTCCAAATAGAGAAGCTGGGCAACGATCAGACTGGCTGTCGTATCATTCACTTCTTCGGACAAAAAGATAATACGATCATTGAGCAGACGCGAAAAGATATCATACGAACGCTCTCCGCGGCTGGTCTGTTCAACAACATAAGGTACTAAGCTCATAGCAATACTCCTTTCTCGAAACATTCTAACCGCAAGGAAGCCGGATTATTCCTCTTCCTTTGTTTCCTCTTTCTCTGCGGGTGCAACAGCGACGGCGGATTCCGCGATCAGCTTTGCTGCCTTGCGCACCTGAAGATCACCCTTCATTCCCTTGAGATCCAGAAGCTCTTTGATTCTTTCTACATCCATCCGATAGGATTCTGCGAGCTTCTTATATTCTTCCTCGCACTCCTCGTCGCTGACCTCGATGCCTTCCGCATCCACGACAGCGTCCAGCATGACATTCGTCTTGACCGCGCTGATCGCGCCCGGACGGAGGCTGTTCTTGATCGCATCCATATTGCCGCCCATCATCTGCGCGTAAGCCTCAAGGGAAGCACCCTGTGCGCGAAGCTCATAATCCATGCGCTCCATTTCGCGCTCCAGCTCTTCTTCCACCATGCTGTCAGGAATTTCAACGGTCATATTCGCGACTGCCGCCTCAATCGCAGCGTTCTCAAAGGCACGGTCAATACCTGCCTGCTTCTCGGAGAGAATGCGCTTTTCGATATCGGCGCGAAGCTCGTCCATCGTGTCAAACTCGGAGACATCCTTCACAAATTCGTCATCCTTCTCAGGAACGACGGTCTCCTTGACCTCATGAACCTTGACTTTAAAGACAACGGGCGCACCTGCCAGCTCGGAAGCATGGTAGTCCTCGGGGAAGGTCACATTGATTTCCTTCTCCTCATCTGCACTCATGCCGACAACCTGCTCCTCAAAGCCGGGGATAAAGCTGTGCGAGCCGAGCTTCAGTTCATAGTTCTCGCCCTTGCCGCCTTCAAAGGCAACGCCGTCCTTAAAGCCCTCAAAATCGATAACCGCCGTATCACCCTCCTGCGCGGGACGTTCCACGGTGATGATGCGGGAAACATTCTGCGCCATGCGGTCAATCTCCGCGTCGATCTCGCTCTGCGCGATGGTCGCTTCTGCCTTTTCAACCGTAAGTCCCTTATACTGACCGAGCGTGACCTCGGGATAAAGATCAGTGTCAATGGTCATGGTAACGGAACCGTCATCTTCGATATTCATTGCGGAAACGGAGGGTCTGCCGACAGGCTTGATCTCCTGCGAGAGAACGCATTCCTGATAGATCTTGGGGAACAGCTCCTCGATGGCATCTTCATAAAAAACATGCTTGCCGTAGGCTGCTTCAATGACCATACGCGGAGCCTTGCCCTTGCGGAAGCCGGGCATGGTAATATCCTTGCGCACCTTGAGATAGACCTTATTCAGTGCAGGCTCCAGCTCCGCACGGGTGATCTCGACGGTTACCTTTGCGCGGACAGCTTCTTTCTCTACGCTTTTGACATTCATTTTGATTATCCTCCTATAGGCTGCGCCGAAGGGCGCATATTGATATATTTAGCCGAGTTATTTTATCAGATTATTCCGAGAAATACAAGAGTTTTTTTCGTTTTTCCTTTATTTTAGGCAAATTGGGCAAAAATTCAGAAAATCCGCCGCGCAAAGGCGGAATTCCACGCCGTCGATCATGCCCTGCACTGCAAGCTTATGGCTGTCACTGTGCAGATGCCCATAGCAGCACAGGCTGACACCATAGCGCTTCAACAGCGAGAGGATCTCAGGGCACTCGTAGCCACGGTAGCGCGGCGGATAATGGAGGAAGCAGAGCTTTTCGCGCTCCCCCGCCGCTTTCAGCGAAGCTTCCAAACGAATCAGCTCCCGCTTGAAGATCTTGTCATTGTGGCTTCCCTCAGCGGCGTCCTCCTCAAAAAACCAGCCTCGAGTGCCGCAGATGGCATACTCCTCATACGCATATGCGTTATTATTAAGGATGTACATCTCGGAAAAGCCGTTTTCCTCACAGAATTTATAGAATTTTGATGCCGTTGTCCACCAATAGTCATGGTTGCCTTTGAGTATAATTTTTCTGCCAGGGATGGCATTGATAAAGACAAAATCCTCCAGGGCACCCTGCAGATCCAGCGCCCACGAAAGATCGCCGAGCAGGACGGTCGTATCCTCCGGTTTGATCACGGAAAGCCCCGCACGGAGCTTATCCACATAGCCGTGCCATGCGCCGCCGAAGACATCCATCGGCTTATCCGCGCCAAAGGAAAGATGTAGATCACCAATCGCATAGAGTGCCAAAGGCAGCGCCTCCTTCAAAACAACGCAAATAAATTCCTAAAAAACAGACGGTCAAGCATATCTTCTGCATAACCGCGCACGGAGAGATAAGCATAAAAGTCCGCATAATCGGCAACCGAGGCAAAGCCTGCCGCAAGGGTGTCGCAACCGTCCAAATCGCCGCCGAGGGCGACATGCGTCTCACCGCAGACCGTCAGCATATGCTCCAAATGCCGCAGCAGCGTCTCATAATCGGCATGCTCCCCTAGAAACGGCGAATAGAGGTTTAAGCCTACCGTGCCACCCGTCTCCGCAATCACGCGGAGCTGATCGTCCGTCAGATTTCGCGAATGATCGCAGACCGCGCGGGCATTGGAATGGGAGGCGAGGATCGGTTTTGTTGTGATATCCGCCAGATTCCAAAATGCGCGCGTTCCTAAATGGCTGACATCGATAAGAATGTCCAGCGCCTGCGCTTCCTTGACAAACGCCCTGCCCTGTGTCGTCAAGCCGCCGTCCGATAAATGGCAGCCTGCGAGAACATTGTCTGCGTTCCAAGTCAGCGCCAGCATACGGAAGCCTTGCTCACGCAGGGTTGAAAGATATCTCATATCGCAGCCGATTACCTCCGCCCCCTCGACGGAGAGCAGTGCCGCCGCTTTTCCCGCAGAAAGCGTTTGCAAGATCATCTCCTGTGTATCGGCAAAAGCAATGCGGGAGGCATTGTTTCTGACCTCTTTTCGCAAAACGGCATAGGGCTCCGTCAGCATTGCCGCGCAGTCAATGTCTGCTTGACCGGCATAGCTGCAAAAAGCAAACACCTGCGCGTAAGCCCCGAAAGCAGACGCTTTTCGGAGGTCGATATGGCAGGTGTTGTTTTCCAGCGGCTGCCCTCTGCGCCACAGCTCATAGGCGGTATCGCAGTGACCGTCAAACAATCGAATCATTGAAATGCATCCTCCAAATGATGAATTTCAGGGTTCTTTGTCTGTAAGCCCTGCGGCGCATAAATCTCAATCACATCAAATCTCGGCTGTTTGGAGCTTTCCTCATGCTGCGCCAAATAAAGCAGTGCAGTCCGCTTCAGGCGTTCCCGCTTCCTGTAATCGACAAATTCACGCGCCTGCGCAAATTGTGCGCTTTTGCGCAGCTTGACCTCCACAAAAACGATGTACCTTCGATCCTCAACGATCAGATCGATCTCACCGCCGCGGCAGCGAAAGTTGGCGGCGACAATCGCATAGTGCTTCCTGCGAAGATAGTCCGCAGCAATACTCTCACCCCACCGACCGAGCAGGTCAGTTGCCATAGAATTTTTTCAGGAAGGTGCGGCGGTGAATCGGGCAGACACCGTACTCGCGCAGAGCGGCATAGTGCGCCTGCGTGCCGTAGCCCTTGTGGACAGAAAAGCCATACTGCGGGTAAAGCGCGTCCTGCTCCTCCATAAAGCGGTCACGCGTGACCTTCGCAAGGATGGAGGCGGCGGCGATGTTGGCACTCAGGCTGTCGCCCTTAATGATGGTCTTTACCGGAATGATGCCGAGATCCGGCTCACGGTTTCCGTCCACCAGCGCAAGCTCCGGCTGAAGCTTGAGCTGCTCCACCGCCCGGCGCATGGCAAGAAAGGTCGCCTGCAGAATGTTGAATTCGTCGATCTCCTGCTCGCTTGCAAAGGCGATGCCGTAGGCGAGCGCCTGCTCCGTAATCACATCATACAGCGCTCTGCGGCGCTTATCGGTCAGCTTTTTGGAGTCATTCAGCCCTTCGATCTCCAAGTCGGGCGGCAAAATAACGGCGGCGGCGCAGACAGGGCCCGCCAAGGGTCCCCTGCCCGCCTCATCCACGCCGCAGATGAGCTGATAGCCTTCTTCAAACGCAGCGTGTTCATAGTTCCATAAATTGTTCATTCTTTTTCCTCAATCCGGCGTGAAGCTCAGGCGCTGCCGCAGTCCGTCTACGGTCAGCTCGTAGATGATCACGCCGTCGTCCTTCATTTCCTTTTCTAAGGTGTAGTTCTTTCCCGTGCAGAAGCTTTTCGCCACTGCGTCAGTATCGTCCGTCTCGATCTCGCTGACGAACACATCCCGCATTTGGTTGTTGCTGCACTGGTTAAAGATTTCACGAATCATTTCGTAAGTCATTAGGTGCCTCCAAACTAAAGCGTCCGATCTTACAGCTGCGGAATTCCTCCAATAAAACACGCGCCATGCGTTCCGTGTCGATCTCGCCGCGCGCAAGCAGGAAACCGCGTCTGCGCCCTGCCTCACACAGCAGGTCGTAGCCTGTTGCGTCCGGGGAGGGATCGAGCTTATAGCGCTCACGAAGCGCGTCGGGATAGCGTGCCCAAAGCGTCGCGATCAAATGGCAGGCAAGCGTCTCGGTGTCGAGAATGTCATCCTTGACCGCACCCGTATAGGCAAGGCGTCTGCCGACCTCCTCGTCGTCGAATTTCGGCCAGAGAATGCCGGGAGTATCGAGCAACAGCAGTCCGCGATCCACCGTGACCCATTGCTTGCCCCGGGTCACGCCGGGGCGGTTTTCGGCTTTTGCTCCCTTACGCCCCGAAATCTGATTGATTAACGTAGACTTGCCGACATTCGGAATGCCGACGATCATCAGCTTGAGCGGTTTATTGACAAAGCCGCGTTCCTGATAGCGCTGCAGTTTTTCAGCCAACAGGTCCCGCACGGTCGGCACAAAGCGGTCAATTCCCTTGCGGCTCTTGCAGTCGGTCTTCAGCACCGCAAAGCCCTTCTGCCGGAAATCGTCATACCATGCGTTGGTCGTGACAGGGTCTGCGAGGTCAATGCGGTTGAGGATCACCATGCGCAGCTTATTGGCGCAAAGTGTGTCGATATCGGGATTTCTGCTGGACAGCGGGATACGGGCATCGACCAGCTCACACACTGCGTCAACGAGGCGGATATCCTCCTCCATTTGGCGGCGTGTCTTTGTCATATGCCCTGGATACCACTGGATGTTCATTTTATCATCCATGCTCAATTCACCGATCCGATCCGGCTGTAATCCCGCTCGTTTGTCACCTTATCGGCACCCGGGAAAACAATAAACAGCACCTTTCCCAACACCTGATCCAAGCGAATTTGCCCGATGCTTGCCACGCGGCTGTCCGAGGAATGGTTGCGGTTATCGCCCATAACGAAGACACAGTCCTCTTCCACAACAGTATAGTATGGTGTATTGAACATTTCTTCGTTGATATACGGCTCCTCAAGGGCGACCCCATCAACATAGACGCGGGTCACACCGTCGTTATCCTCACAGATCTGTACGGTCTGCCCCTCTGTCGCAATCACCCGCTTTACGATCGGTTCGCCGTTTTCAAAGGAAAGCTTTCGTGCAACGATGATATCTCCGTATTCGAGATCGCCCATCAGGACATTGCTCTGCAGTGCAAGATAATCTCCGTGGTGCAGCGTCGGGAACATCGAATCTCCGTTGACACCTACCAGCCGCACGCAAAATACAAAAATCAGTGTGATCGCCGCAAGAATATAGACCAAATCGTGCAGCAGCGAATATATATCGTAAAGAAAACCGTGTTTCTCCGGCTTCTGCTCCTTTTCCTTCTTCATGTTTGTTTCATCCCTTCCGCCCGCATGGCAAGCTCTTCTTTCCCTTTTACTCGATTATACACGAAATGCGAGCAGAAATAAAGATGAATTTAAAAAAATCGTCCGATTCATTTTCGAATCGGACGATCTTTTTTTAAAATGCTTTGAGTCTTGCTTCGCTCTCGTTGAGTTGTTTGAGGAGGGCTTCGAATTTCTCTGCCTTTTCGCGCTCGGCATTCACGACTGCCTCGGGTGCTTTTGCGACAAAGCCCTCGTTATTCAGCTTGCCGCGGATGGCGGCGAGCATTTTCTCGGTTTTCTCCTTCTCCTTCGCGATGCGCGCAATCTCCTTTTCCACATCGACAAGCTGATTCATCGGCATATAGAGTGCCGCGTCATGCGTCACGCAGGAAGCCATTGACTCATGTCCCTCCGGCTCGGTCGCGGAGATCTTCACCTCGTCGGCATAGGCAAGGCGTGTAATGAAGCCCTCACCGCCGGCGAACAGCTCCGCCTTTTCCGTGACGATATAGAGCGTGCATTTCTTGGAGGGCGGAACATTCATCTCCGCGCGGCGGTTGCGGACGGCGCGGATGGCGTTCATGATGCTCTCCATTGCGTTCTCCTCCGCCTTGAAGCACAGCTCCTCACGGAACTTGGGCCACTTCGCGATGATCAGCGCCTCACCTTCGTGCGGGATCGCCTGCCAAATCTCCTCGGTGATGAAGGGCATGAACGGATGCATCAGGCGCAGAATCTGGTCCAGCACATACAAGAGAACCTGCTGGGCGACGTGCTTGCTCTCCTCGTCCTCACCGTAAAGGCGTGCCTTCGTCAGCTCGATATACCAGTCACAGTAGCTGTCCCAGATGAAATCATAGACCTTCTGCACGGCGATGCCAAGCTCGTATTTGTCCAGATTCTCCGTCACATCGGCAATCAGGGTATTGAGCTTCGAGACGATCCATTTATCCGCCGTTTCCAATTTGGAAAGGTCGGACAGCTCGTTCTTCTCGATAGAAAGATTCATCATCACATAGCGGCTCGCGTTCCAAAGCTTGTTGGCAAAGTTGCGCATTGCCTCGCAGCGCTCGACATAGAAGCGCATATCGTTGCCGGGCGAGTTCGCGGTGATCATGTTCATGCGCAGGGCATCGGAACCGAAACGGTCGATCATTTCCAGCGGGTCGATACCGTTGCCGAGGGACTTGGACATCTTTCTGCCCTTGTCGTCCCGCACCAGTCCGTGAATGAGGACGGTATGGAAGGGCGGCTTTCCGGTCTGTTTGCAGGCGGAGAAGATCATTCTCGCGACCCAGAAGAAGATAATATCGTAGCCCGTGACGAGCACATCCGTCGGATAGAAGTATTTGAAGTCCTCTGCCTCGGTGTCGGGCCAGCCAAGCGTCTCAAAGGGCCACAGTGCCGAAGAGAACCATGTGTCAAGCACATCCTCATCGCGGGTGATATTCTTGCTGCCGCACTTTTCGCAGCAGGTCGCGTCCTCACGCGAGACGGTCACATGCCCGCAGTCGGCGCAGTACCATGCAGGGATCTGATGTCCCCACCAGAGTTGACGGGAGATACACCAATCGCGCACATTCTCCATCCAGTTGGTATAGGTCTTGGTAAAGCGTTCGGGAACGAATTTCGTCTCACCCTCGTTGACGACGCGCAGCGCCTCTTCCGCCAGCGGCTTCATCTTGACGAACCACTGCGCGGAGATGATCGGCTCGACATCACGGTGGCAGCGGTAGCATGTGCCGACATTGTGGCTGTACGGCTCGACCTTGACAAGATAGCCCTGCTCCTCCAAATCGGCGACAATCTGCTTTCTCGCCTCATAGCGGTCAAGTCCCTGATATTTGCCACCGAACTCATTGACAACACCGTTGTCGTCCAGGACGCGGATGACCTCTAAGTTATGGCGCAGACCGACTTCAAAGTCGTTCGGGTCATGGGCGGGCGTCATCTTGACGCAGCCCGTGCCGAAGTCCATCTCGGCATAATCGTCCGCAACCACGGGAATTTCCTTATTCACCAGCGGAAGGATTACCTTCTTGCCGACGATGTCCTTGTAACGCTCGTCGTTCGGGTTGACGCAAACGCCGCTGTCACCCAGCATTGTCTCCGGGCGGGTCGTTGCGACAATGACCTCGCCGCTGCCGTCCGCCAACGGATAGCGGATGTGCCAGAGGCTGCCGGGCTTATCGACATACTCGACCTCCGCGTCGGACAGTGCGGTCACGCAATGCGGGCACCAGTTGATAATGCGGCTGCCTTTGTAAATCAAGCCCTGCTCATAGAGGTTGACAAAAACCTCACGCACTGCCTTGGAGCAGCCCTCGTCCATCGTAAAGCGGGCTCGCTCCCAATCGCAGGATGCGCCAAGCTTCTTCTGCTGCTCGACAATGCGGTTGCCGTACTGTTTTTTCCAATCCCATACGCGGTCTAAAAACTTTTCTCTGCCGAGATCATAGCGTGTCAAGCCCTCCTTGCGCAGCTCCTCCTCCACGCGGATCTGCGTGGCAATACCGGCATGGTCAACGCCGGGAACCCAAAGAGCGGCATAGCCCTGCATCCGCTTGAAGCGAATCAAGACATCCTGCATGGCTGCGTCCATGGCGTGCCCCATATGGAGCTGTCCTGTGACATTGGGGGGCGGCATGACGATCGTAAAGGGCTTCTTTCCCGGATCGCGCTCCGTGTGGAAATAGCCGTTTTCCGACCAAAAACGATACAGACGGCTCTCCACATCCTTCGGATCGTAGGTCTTCGGTAATTCTCTTGCCATATTGTTTCTCCTTTT
Organism: uncultured Clostridia bacterium; assembly: GCA_945832065.1. Classification (GTDB taxonomy): domain Bacteria; phylum Bacillota; class Clostridia; order Oscillospirales; family Oscillospiraceae; genus JAZOXB01. Next base: position 22,258 of record CAMAEX010000002.1, read on the forward strand.
CGGTATGATTCCATAAAAAACGCCCTGAACGAAACGTTCAGGGCGAAAAAATCCGCGGTACCACCTGAATTCCCGCAAAAACGGGCGCTCAATTCTCTGTAACGGAAGAACCCGTGCAAGCCTACTTTATGTTCCGCTCGCCCACTCGGGAGCGACCTTCATCCATCCACCGCAGGAACTTGCACCAACCGTTCCCTCTCTGCTGCGGCGGGAAGAACTACTCCTCTCCGTCAAGGTGTTTTTCAATCTTCATCATAGTACCGAACTGTATGCAAAATGTCAAGCGTTTTCCGGCAAAAATTCGCACATTCTCTCGGAAAGTGCCTTTAAGAACGCCAGCGCCGTCTCCTTCTCGCTGTCAACGGCAGTTAAATAGAGCTTGACCTTCGGCTCCGTGCCGGAGGGACGGACAATCACACTGCCCTTCTCGCCCAGCTCAAGCGTAACAACATTCGACTTCGGCAGCAGGACGGGCGTTTCCGTTCCGTTTGCCAAATCGCGGCAGTTTCTGGTCTGATAATCCGTCACCTTCGTGACCGCCGCGCCGCAAAGCTCCGTCGGCACGTTCGCACGGAAGTCCGCCATAAACTTTGCGGAAAGCTCCATTGCGTTCGGTCCCTTCAGCTCAAAGCTGATGACCTTTGCCTCATGATAGCCAAGCTCGGCATAAAGCGCGTCCATTTTTTCTGCCAGATTCATTCCCTCGCGCTTAAGCTTCGCGGCAAGGTCGCAGGTCAGCATGGAGGCAACGACCGCGTCCTTGTCTCTGGCATATGTACCCTTGAGGTAGCCGCAGCTCTCCTCAAAGCCGAAAACAAAGCGCTTCTCTTCACCCTTTTCCTCGAGCGCAAGAATCTCGCCGCCGATATACTTAAAGCCCGTCAGGACGGCTTTCATGTTGACACCGTATTTCGCGGCGACTTTATCGGCAAGCGGGGTCGAGACGATGCTCCGCACGGCAACGGGCGCAGGAGGCAGCGTACCGTTTTTCGACATCTCCCCGAGAATGTAATCCAAGAGCAGGCAGCCCAGCTCGTTACCCGTCAGCTTGCGGAAGCCGCCCTCCACAGGCACGGCAACCGCAACACGGTCACAGTCGGGGTCGGTGCCGAGGATGAGGTCGGGGTGTGTCTCGCGGGCGATTTTATAGCTCTCGTTCAGCGCGGCGTCCGTCTCCGGATTGGGGTATTCACAGGTCTTAAAATCACCGTCTGGCTGCTCCTGCACCTTAACGACATCAACCTTCACGCCGATTCTACCCAGCACCTCGCGCACCGGCTTATTGCCCGTGCCGCAAAGCGGGGTATAGAGCAGACACAGCTCACTTGCGGGCAGTTCGGTCACGCGTTCGGCAAGGACGGTCTGATAGTATTCCTCCCACACTTCCGGCGCAATGTACTCGACCGTTCCCTTTTCCATACTCTCGGCAAAGGTCTGTTTTGCGGGAACAAAATAGTCAATCGAGGAGATTTCACGGAATACGACGGCGGCGGGCTCATCGGTCATCTGGCAGCCGTCGGGACCGTAGCACTTGATGCCGTTGTAGGCACCCGCGTTGTGACTCGCAGAGACGACAATGCCACAGCCGCAGCCCAAACGGCGGACGGCAAAGGAAAGCATCGGCGTCGGAGCGAGCTCATGGTAGACGTAGACATGCACGCCGCGCTCTGCAAGCGCAACCGCGCAGATCTCAGCATAGCGGCGGGAATTATGGCGGGAGTCATAGCCGATTGCGCATTTCTGCGGCAGTTCCGTCGTGCAGAGCCAAGCCGCCAAGCCCTGCGCGGTACGGCGGACGGTGTAATCATTGAGGCGGTTTGTACCAAGCCCCATGATACCGCGAATGCCTGCCGTCCCAAATTGCAGTTCAGTGCCGAAAGCGCCCTTCAGCGCGTCGGCATTTCCTTCCATATTACGAAGTTCTTTCTGTTCTTGCTCGGTCAACGGTGCGGCGCACCATGCTTGATAACGTTCCGAATATTCCATAAATTACCTCCGTTTTCCGTTTTTTAAAAAACAGCCCAATTATCTCATTGAGCTGTTTTATCAATTACACATCTTCAATAATTGCGGAATTAGTTCTGGCCTGCGGATTGACGAGGGCACGGAATTTCGAACGAGAATCACGGATCTCGGCAAGCGCCTGTGCCACAGCCTCCTCGGTCGTGCGCAGGGAATCATCGACGTAGTCATTCGTCACCTGCTTCAGCTCCTTGATCTTCTCCTGCGCGGCGCGTACCATTTCGTTGGCCTGGTCCTTTGCCTCAAGATAAATCGCCTCCTGCGAGACGAGCTGCTTGGCCTGCGCCTGGGCAGCCTTGAGGATATTCTCCGCCTCACGCTTCGCGCTGGTAATCAACTCGTTGCGAGACTCAACAATCGTCTTTGCCTGCTTCATTTCGCCGGGCAGCTTATTGCTGATCTCATCGAGAAGATCCAGCGCACGCTCGCGTTCGATGGAGCATTTATCTCCGCTGAACGGTACGCTTCTTGCGTCCTGTACCATTTCATAAAGTGTGCCGATCAGTTCTTCAATACTGTGTTCGTTCATCGTGTTGCCTCCTTATGATTTCTGATTTCTCGGATTCTGTCTTTAAATTCCGCCAAAATCTCCGGCGGAAGAAAGTCGCTGACATCCGCTCCGTAAAACCCCATTTCCTTCACTGCGCTGGAGCTGAGATACATATATTGATGCTCAGCGGTAAGAAAGAGGGATTCCAACTCGGGATTTAGCTTACGGTTGATCATCGCCATTTGGAATTCTTTTTCGAAATCGGAGCCTGCGCGCAGACCCTTGATGATCGTGCAGCAGCGCTGCGCCCTTGCGTACTCGGCAAGCAGACCGCCGTGCGCGTCAACCTTGACATTTGGTAAATGCGCTGTGACACGCGCCAGCAGACGCTTGCGCTCTTCTAAATCAAACATCGGCTTTTTCTCGCAATTCACCATAACGCAGACAATTACCTCGTCAAACAGGCGGGACGCGCGTTCGATGATATTGAGGTGCCCGTTCGTCACGGGATCGAAGCTGCCGGGATAGACGGCTATTTTCATAAATCTTCCTTTGTGCGGCGAAACAGCGTAATGACGGTTTTGCCGTAAATATAATCCTTTGAGCGTTCCAAGCCCCCAAACTGCTCCTCAAGCGGCTTGCCGAGAGGACGCTCCGTAATAATTATACCACCTTCCGCCAAAATGTCAATTTCCGAGATGCGTTTTATTGCATTTTCCAGATATTTTTCTGCGTATGGCGGGTCTAAAAAGATCAGCCGGAAGGATTTTTTACAGCGGGAGAGGTATGTCAGATAGTCACCTCGGACAATTTCCGCCCTGTCCTCCAAATGCGTCCGCCGCAGATTCTCCCGAATGACCGCAACGGCGTCGGCACGCTCGTCCACGAAGACCGCATGCCGCGCACCTCGGCTGAGGGCTTCAATGCCAAGCTGTCCGGAGCCGGCAAACAGGTCGAGCACATCGCCTGCGATCTCGTATTGTATGATGTTAAACAGCGCCTGCTTAACCTTATCCGCAGTAGGTCTTGTCAAAAGTCCGTCGGGCGCTTTCAGATTTGTTCCTCGCGCGGTTCCTGTAATCACTCGCATTTGTTATTGCTCCTGTGCGTGAAAATATGCATAGACCGCTTGCGCAGTCGATGCGGGCACCACCTTGCACAGTTCCTCCTTCGAGGCGCTGCGGATGGCGGAAATGGACTTAAAATGCTTGAGCAGCGCAAGACGGCGCTTCTCTCCTACGCCTTTGATCTCATCCAGCGCAGAGCCGCGTACGCGTCTGCTTCTCAGGTTTCTATGGTATGTGATCGCAAAGCGGTGCGTCTCCTCCTGAATTCTTCCGATCAGCGCAAACACGGCAGGTGTCGCCTGAATGCCGATCTCCGCGCCGTCGGGCGTTACCAAAGCGCGGGTGCGGTGGCGGTTATCCTTGACCATGCCGAAAATCGGGATCTCAATGCCCATTGTCAAGAGCGCCTCCCGAACGGTCTGCGCATGGACGTCTCCTCCGTCAATGAGCAATGCGTCGGGACGCTCGTCAAACCCCTTGTCGCCGTCAAGATAGTGGCAAAAACGGCGACAAAGCACCTGCCGCATGGAGGCGTAGTCATCCTGATCCGCTAAGTTTTCAACCTTAAATCGCTTATAATCGCTTTTTTTCGGTTTTCCGTCCACGAAAACCGTCATGGAGGCGACAATGTCCGTTCCGGCAATATTGGAAATATCGTATGCCTCCAGCCGGGTCGGATAGGTCGGCAGCCGCAGCATCATTTCCAAGAGCTTTAAGGTGCCGTTCAGCCGTTCCGACGCGGTCGTCGCCCGCTCCGCCTCCTCCCTCGCGTTCTGATTAGCAAGGGCAACCAGCTTTAGACTATCTCCCCTTTGCGGGACGATAAAACGGACAGTCTTCTCCAACTGCTCCAGCAGAAGCTGGGCGAAGGGCGCGGCATCCTCCATGGCAAAGGGGAGCAGAACACGCTTGGGTGCTGCTTTACGGGAAAGATAGTATTGCTTGACGACAGCGGATAGCGCCTCCTGCTCGTCCTCCGGGCGGGTAAGCACCTCATAGTCCTTATCCATCAGATTCCCGCCGATATAATGCAGGACGGCAAAGCATGCCTTTGCCTCGGTCTGATACCAGCCGATCACATCGGTATCCGCCATGGTGCCCGCCGTGACAAGCTGCCGCTGCCCAAGCGCTTCAATGGCGCGAAGACGGTCGCGAAGCTGTGCGGCTTGTTCAAACGCCATGCGCTCCGCCGCAGCCTCCATCTCTTCACGCAAGCGATCACACAGGGGTTTGTGCTTGCCGGAAAGCAGAAGCGCCGCCTGCTGCATCAGCGTGCGGTACTCCTCCTGTGTTTTCTCAGGACGGCACCAGCCCTCGCAGCGCTGCATCTGATAATTCAGGCAGGGGCGTTCCTTGCCGATATCGCGGGGGAATTTTTTGTTGCAGTTCGGCAGCTTGAACACCCTGCGAATTGTGTCGATCACCTGCTGCGATCTGCCTCGGCTGCCGTAAGGTCCGAAATACTGCGCGCCGTCATCCGTGACTCTGCCCGCAAGCGTGATCTTTGGATAAGGCTCCCGCAGATCCAAGCGCAGGTAGGGATAGCCCTTGTCGTCCTTGAGCAGGATGTTGTATTTCGGCATATAGTGCTTGATTAGGGAGCATTCCAGCACCAGTGCCTCAAATTCCGAGGCGGCGCGTATCGTTTCAAAATGATCCACCGCAGCGACCATTCGCCGCGTCTTGAGCGTGTGGGAAGCAGTGTCCTGAAAATACTGAGAGACGCGGTTTTTCAGTTTTTTTGCCTTACCGACATAGATCACGGTATCCGCAGCGTCCTTCATCAAATATACGCCCGGCTCATAGGGCAGCGAGAGCGCCGCCTGCTTCAGCTCCTCACGGGTCATCTCGCCCCCTCCTTTCTCGTGGAAACATTCCTGATAGACAACGCTGTCCCAAACGCGGCGGCGCTTGGGACAGCGTTTTGAGTCTGTTAGATAATATCCTTAACAAGCATTGCGGAAAGCTCCTTCACGGCAGCTTCCTCGTCGGGGCCTTCGGCAATGATCGAAATTTCAGTCCCTGCGGTGATGCCCATGGAAAGAACACCCAAAAGGCTCTTTGCATTGATCTTGCGTTCCTCCGCCTCGATCCAGATGCTGGAGCGGAACTCATTGGCTTTTTGAATGAAATAAGTAACCTGCTTGTTATGAAGTCCGGATTCGCATTTTACGACGGATTTCTCTGTGTACATGTATGTCACTCCTTAAAATCTCGAACACAGTCGAGAGATGCTAATAGATAATATACGCAATTTCCTGCTGTTTGTCAACAGCTTTCGCAAGATTTTATGCGAGTTCGGTGTAGGTATACAATTGATGTGAGACCAAATGAATAGAAAAAGGCGATTGAGTTTG
>CAMAEX010000003.1:0-27626 GCA_945832065.1 uncultured Clostridia bacterium
ACGATATCGCAATTAAAATGTGCTTTGCACATTTTAATTGGTGATTGGTATGAGATCGTTTTTCTGTGTTGCGCGCAGATCAAAAATCCTTTTTCAACAGTGATACAAGCCTCTATTCTAATTTGCGTGTAGTCAGTTCGGCAAAAGCAGGTATGAGTCCAACGCGCAGCGCCAAATTCTGAGAGGCAATATGTGACAGCGCGGTGCCGTAGAATGGAAGCTTCCCTTGCTTGCAGATCTCGTTCGTCAATGCGGCGAGGGCTGCTTTTGCATAGCCTTTTCCCTCGGAAAAGGAGTTAACGCCCATCTCCCACATCAAATTGCTGTTCGCAGTTGCGCCTGCGACAGCAAGCAAGGCTCCCTTTTCGTCATAGCACGCGGCGCCAAGAACATCCTCAATGTAATCCTCGAAAAGGAAAGCTTCGTCAATCCGTTCATCCGCCTCCAGCGCGGCGATTTCCACTTTGCCGAGGATTTTTACCGGGTATTCTTCATGAGGCGTGGAAAAGCGCGGCACAAAGAAGATATGCGCCTGATCAATTCCGTATCCGAATTCCGCAAGCTTCCGGTCAATGCTGATTAGGCAGCCTGCCTCAAAGCCCCACTGCGCGGAAAGATGCTTTGCCAGCGTTTCCTCGCACCATGATTTCAGCTCAGGCGCGGCAGTAATGACCAATTTCCCGCGATAGGACAGGATAGAAAGCAGCCCGCAATCGGCTCGCTTCCGCCCGTTGGGATGAAAAGCATATTCCGTAACGAGTGTATCCGTGTTGAGAAAATCCTCCGCTTTGCAATGATAGTCCCTTGCAAATTGCGTTGCGAGGATGTTATCATATTCCACCATAGCTTACCTCTTTCATGATTTCTTCTGTCAGAAAGCTTAACGTTGAACAGCAAGCAACGCAGGAGAGTCGGTTAGTGCTTCGTCCATCGCTCTGCATGGCATTGAGGCTGTCGCGCTCTGCGTAGATATCGCAGCAGCAAGGCATTTTAACCCGCTTCATCCATATCCGGCGGGCAGATGGGTTGCTCCGACTTTCGCACCGACCGTAGAAAACGGAAGGTCTCTTTTTCCCCTTTGTCGCGGAGCATCGTCAGAACGAACACCAGATCCCGTCTGGTCTGCGGGTGCATCATCTCACTGTCGCGCCCCTCTGCGGCGTGCAGAAAATAATCCAGTGGGTCGCCGTCGCGGTAGTTCTTGCCATGGTAGGTCTTACAAGCGGCAACACGATCCGTGATCATTTCAATAAAATATTTCCGGGGCATTTTGACGGGCCGGTAGGTGCGCGTTTTGATATCAATGTCCGTCCAATACTCATAGTGGTGCTTGTTTCTGCCCTTATGGTGCATCCACGCAGTCGAGTAGCCGACGACCTCTCGTTCACGCGAATTCGGGCTGCGGGTACCTTGATAATATCTTGCGCCGCTGATAAATTCGCTCGGCGAATACTTGGAAAGGTCGTGAACCAGTCCGCGCCAGTAAAGCCCGACGCGGAAGCAGCCGCCGCGCACCTTCCAGCGGTGCTTTGTGATCGTACAAAAGTGCTTCCATGCGTGCATGGTGTTTCTCTCCTATTCCAACAGTGCCTTTTCTAATTTTTGCAGTGCTTTTTTCTCAATACGGCTGACATAACTCCTGCTGATGCCGCACAGATCGGCGATCTCGCGCTGTGTCAGCGGTTTGCGGTTGCCGATGCCGTAGCGGAGGGTAATAATGCGTTTCTCCCGCGGGGTCAGGCATTCTTCGATCTTCTCATAGAGCTTGGCATAGACCTCCTTGTCGGACATCTGCTCAAACAGATCCTCGTCCGAACAGATCACATCCATCAGTGAAAGCGCGGTGCCGTCCTTGCCGGTCTCAATATACTCCGATAGTGAGACATCCGATGCGCTTTTCCGCTGCCCACGGAAATACATTAATATTTCGTTTTCCACGCATCGCGCAGCGTAGGTTGCAAGACGCGCACCTTTCGACGCGTCAAAGGTAGAAATGCCTTTGATAAGTCCGATCGTTCCGATGGAGATCAGATCCTCCTGATCGGAAGTCTGCGTGTAATATTTTTTCATGATGTGCGCCACAAGACGCAGGTTTCGTTCGATGAGTATGTTACGGGCATTCAGATCTCCCTGCGCCGCCAGTTCCAGATAGTGCTGCTCCTCCTTCGCGCTCAAAGGCTTCGGAAACGAGCCGCTCCTGTTCGACAGGCGGAGGGAATAGAGAATGCTGCTGATGGTCAGCCATACAGCGGCGCCCAGCATCAAACCACCTCCGAAACAGCCTATTCAGAGGCGGCAAGTCCTTATGTCTAAAAGTTTTTACCTGTCACGGGAGGCAAGCGCCTGCGCAAGCTCCGTTAATAAGACCGGCTGCTCAAAGGCAGAGAGCGCAGCAATTGCTTTATCGGTTTCGTCCCTTATCATTTCTCGGCATTTTTTTATGCCGTAAAGACGGACGAAGGTATTCTTCTTTTCATCCACGCCGACCGCCTTGCCGAGCTTCTGCTCGTCGCCGACAACATCCAAAATATCATCCTCGATTTGGAATGCCAGTCCGAGGGACTCCGCATAGGCGCTTGCCGCAGCCTGCTGTTTCTCACTTCCGCCTGCCGCAATCACGCCGAGCTGACAGGCGGCACTGATGAGTGCTCCGGTTTTTCTCGATTGGATGTCGTAGACCTCCTGCTCGGTGCATTCGCGCGCTTCCGCGTCCATATCCAGCACCTGACCGCCGACCATGCCCAATTCCCCCGCGCAGAGAGAAAGCACCCGTACTGCCTCCACAATTCGCTCCGCCGGGAGCTTTGCCTTGGCAAGCTGCGAAAACGCCGCCGTAAGCAGGGCATCGCCCGCTAAAACCGCCGTTGCCTCTCCGTAAACGCGATGATTGGTCGGTTTGCCTCGGCGGAGATCGTCGTTGTCCATACAGGGCAGATCATCATGAATGAGGCTGTAGGTATGCACCATCTCGATCGCCGCGCCGAATGGCAGCACTTCCTCGGCGTTTCCGCCGCACAGCTCGCAAAACGCCTGCGTCAGTACGGGGCGGAGGCGCTTTCCTCCGGCAAGAAGGCTGTAGCGCATCGCTTCAAACAGCTCCTTTTGCGGCGCATCCTCCTTGAAGCATTCTTGCAGATACGCCTCAATGCGCTCGGCATAGCGTTTTAATTCACTCTCCATCTGCAAACTCCGTCTCCTGCGGCGTGCCGTCCGCGCCCTTGGTGAGCTGCACGACCTTCAATTCCGCCTCATCAAGCAGCTTTGTGCAGGAGCCTACCAGCGCAGTGCCCTCCTCAAAAAGCGACAGCGCCTGCTCCAGCGGCACATCGCCGCGTTCCATTTGTTTTACGATCTCCTCCAGCCTTCCCAAGGACTGTTCAAAAGTCTGCGATTCCCGGCTCATTCGATTACCTCCTTTACTTCCGTGACCGCCTTGCCGTCAGCAAGACTGACGGTAAGCGTTTCGCCGACGGATACAGCGTGAATGGTTTTGATAAGCTGTCCGTTTTCATTTAATGCCATCGAGTAGCCGCGCCCTAAAACCTTGAGCGGACTCATCGCGTCCAGCTTTGCGGCAAGGCGCACGAAGCGCTCCCGGTTGCGATTGAGCAGAGAAGCGGACGCTGCGCAGAGTCTGCGGTGCGTATAGTCCAGCGCCATACGGCGGTCATTCAGGTAATTGATCGGGCTTTTGAGGCTTCTTGTCTGCGCCAAAGCATTCACACGCTGGCGTTCCTGCTTCAGCCGCTTGCTCATCAGCGTAAGGAGCATTGCCTGTTTTGCCGCAAGCGTCTGCCGCAGTTCCATCTGATCCGGCACGGCAAGCTCTGCCGCGTTCGACGGCGTTGCCGCGCGCAGGTCGGCGACGAAATCCGAGATCGTCACATCCGGCTCGTGCCCTACGGCGGAGATCACGGGAATTTCGGACTGCGCAATGGCATAGGCGACGCGCTCGTCGTTAAACGCCCAAAGATCCTCAATGGAACCGCCGCCGCGCCCTGTGATGATGAGGTCTGCAACGCGGTAGCGGTTGGCGTAACGGATCGCGCCCGCGATTTCCGCCGGTGCGTCCTCACCCTGCACACGCACGCCCAGCAGCTTCACCTCCGTCAGCGGATATCGCTTGCGCAAAATACGAAGCATGTCCCGTAGCGCGGCGCCGGCCGAGGAGGTAATGATCGCGATCCTATGCGGAAAACGCGGCAGCGGTTTTTTCTGCGCAGGAGAGAACAAGCCCTCCGCCTGTAGTCGCGCTTTCAGCTGCTCAAACGCCACATGCAGGTCGCCCACGCCGTCCGGCGTCAGATCGGTGCAGTAAAGCTGATAAGCACCGTCGCGTGGGAAGACGGAGACGCGCCCGCAGGCGATGACCTTCATACCGTTCTCCGGGCGAAAGCGCAAGCGAAAGGCGTTTCCCTTGAACATGACGCACCGGATCGCGCCGTTGGCGTCCTTCAGGGAGAAATAATGATGCCCCGAGGGGTAGAGCTTATAGTTGCTGATCTCTCCGCGAATGAGAAGATTCGATAAGAACGCATCCTCCTCAAAACGGAGCTTCAAATATTCATTGATTTGCGATACTTCATAAATCGGCTGCTGCATGATGTGCCCTCCATGTCAAGACCGCCGTGCCGAGCGCGTTGTCGGTCGCGTACTGCGTCGGGCAGAATACTGCGGGCAGTCCCGCGCACGCACTGCGCAGCATACTGTTCGATGCCACGCCGCCTGCAAAAACGACAGCAGAGACGGGATACTCGTGCAGCGCGTTTTTCGTCGCCTCGACGATCGCGCCGATCAGGCAGCGCAGCGCGTAGGCTGCGGTCTCCGCGTCATTTCCTTTGTGATAAGCCTCCACCTTGTTCTGCACGCCGGAGAGAGAGAATGCCGCCCCATGTACCTTCACGCGAAAGGTCTGCTTGTCCGACGCGTCCTTGCTCAAGGCATCCAACTGCTTTCCCGAGGGAAACGGCAGTCCAAGGAGCTTTCCCGTGCGGTCAATGAGCTGACCCGCTGAAATATCCGTCGTTCCACCGATCCGGTCCGCGTGCACGCTCACGCCCTCCGGCGTGACATACAGCAGCTCCGTCGTCCCGCCGGAGAGATGCCACGCAAGATGCGGCTGCTCCATCAGCTCCATCCGCTCAGATGAAAACAGTGAGGCAGCAATATGCCCCTGCTGATGGGAAAAGGCGTAGACAGGTATGCCAAGCGCCGCGCCCAAGACCCGCGCCTGTGACTCCCCTGCCAAAAAGCAGGGCATATAGGAGCCTTCCACCGTGCGGGGACGGGTACTGACACCGATGGCATCGAGCTTTCTCCTTCCAATATCCGAAAACAGCCTGTCGGTCAGTTCCGGCAGGCGTTTTATATGGGCAAACAGCGCGTCGCTTTGGCGCAACCCGAGACTTCCCTGTTCCACGTCCAGCAGGCGGGAGACATTATGCCCCTTTTCCCCGTCAAAGACGGCGACAGAAGTCGTGTAGTTGCTCGTGTCGAACGCCAAAACGGTCATTGCGGCGCCTCCTTCAGTGAGCGGGCAAAGGAGCCGAGAATGCCGTTGACAAAGGAAACGACCTCCGCCTCCTCGTATTTACGCGTCAGCTCAACACATTCGTTGATGGCAACGCCGGTCGGGACGTCGTCAACATAGAGAATTTCGAAGATCGCAAGGCGCAGCGCCGCTTTGGTAAAGCGCGAGATGCGGTGCAGATTCCAGCCGATGGAATACTTGGCAATCAGCGCATCCAGCTCCTCCGCGTGCTCGGCGACGCCCGTGACGCAGGCAGTGATATACGCCATCTGCTTTTTACTCGGGCGCTCGGCATAGAGCTCGTTTTCCCCGGCAAGCGCGTCATAATATCCGCGCTCCAAGCGGGATTCAATTGCCTGTTCCGGTGTTTCATCGGTATAATCCAACTCATAGATTAAGTGTGCGGCAAGTTCTCTGGCATTTGAGCGTGTCATAAGTCTCTCCTTTTATGTATGCGGTTCAGGGGTGCTGACGCGTCAGCACCCCGAAAAGAAGCTATTCTTATTTCGCGGCAGCCTTGGGAACGGCTACGCCGCAGACATTTACATTCACGCGGAGCGGACGCACGCCCGTCATTGCGGCGACTTCATCGGCAATCGCCGTCTGCACGCTCTGCGCAACGGTCATGACCGCAGAACCCATCTTTACAATGAGGTTGCAGGAGACAGTCACGCCCTCTTCGGTGATCGCGACGCGGATCCCTTTACGGAGATTCTTCTTGCCGAGGATGTTGGAAAGATCGAGCGTTTGCGTCATGCTCAGCCCGTATACTCCTTCCACCTCACGCACAGCCAGCGACGCGATGGAGGCGATGACCTCCTCGGAAATGAGGATGCTGCCGTTTTCCTGTTCCTGAACGAGATAATCTTTATTTTCTGCCATTGCTATGATCTTCCCTTCGTAGTTGTTCCCCTCTATTCTATCACATTTTTCTCAAAAAACAATACCTTTATTCCACGCCGACGATATGAATATCGCTGAGCTTGTAATCCGTCTGCGACAGGACGATGTCGGCAAGCAGGGAAACATCGCTCTGCGTCAGTCCCTCTTCTGGCGCAGCGACTGCAAGGGAGATTCCCTCGTCCGTAATGTAGGCAACGCAGTCGGTATACCCCTTTGCGATGACGAGGCTTTCAATCTGCGATTCCGCCAAGGCATCGGCAATAATCCCCTCTAACTTGCGGCTCGTCTCGGAAGTGTCGCTACCCTCGGCGTAGGCAATGGTCTCCTGCAAAAGCGTCACGGCTTCATCGCGCGCGTTTTGCCTTGACAGGCGCATCTGTGCAAAAGCTTCGCTGCTGTCCTGTGTGTTGCTTGCAAGCGCTTCCGTGTCACTCTGCGCGGTCGTGTCGTTGAGAACGAGCGTTGCCTCTCCGAGCACCTTATCCGCGTCCAGCGTCTGCGTCAGTTCCGGTGTGCTGCCGCCGTAGAGCCAGTTGAGGTATATGCCCGCGCATACCAAGACAAGCACTCCGGCAATCACTGCGTTGCGTTTCCATGTTTTCATTGTGATTCCTCCATTATTTCATTTTGACAACTGTGATCTGGTCGCTGCTCAAGCCGGTCAGTGCGGCGACCGCCTGCGTCAACGCGAGCTTGACTGAGGCGGAATCCGCACCCTCGCTGACGATCAGCGCGCCTTGAAAGAGCGGGTAGTCCACGGCGGATACCGCTGCTTTATCGTATGCGCTTCCCTCGGACAAAATCACGGTTTTTTGCTCCGATGTGCGCTGCGTTCCGCTGTCTGAGGTCTCCTCAGAATTCTGCGTATCCGTCAGATATCGCGTGCGGCTTCCGGTGCGAAGCATCAGCATGACCTCCACCCTACCCGCGCCTTCTATTTTGGAAAGCATCTCCGTAAGCCTCTGCTCCGTCCGGGCGGCATAGGCATCGTCGTCTGCCGCCGTCTGCGTAGCTTCGGCGGTTTGTGTCTGCGTCTCCTTTTTGCTGCTCGGAAGCAGCAGCAAGGCAATACCAAGCAGCAAAATCAGCACCGCGTATTTGTATTTTTTCAGTACCTTCAGCACTTTTCCCGTAATCTCATTCGCTCGTACCATATAGCTTCCACTCCTGATTTTCCGGTGCGATCCCAAGTGAATCGGTCAGATACGCAGCCAGAGACGAAATCTGTTCGGCAGTCAGCGTGCCGATAATCCGTACCTTATGCGGAACGGGGTACTCATCGTTTGTCAGCGTCACCTCCGCTTGAATCGCAGCGCCCAGCTCTGCCGCTTTGTTCTCAATGTATGTCTCCGTGGTCTGTTTTATGTGTTCCGATAGGACGCTGTGCGTTTTCTCTTCAACGGCGCTCGTATCAAAGGAATTTGCCTCGCAGATTTCCTTCAGCCGTTCGGAAAGCTTTTCCGTGTCCACAGATAGGAGCGGCGAAACGGCAACGAGCAGCACAAGGATCCCGCCGATAAACCGCACGAATTTATTGATCGGCGAACCATGCACCAGCACCGAAGCAAGCACTGCGATCATACAAACCGCCACAAGCGAGATCAAATAACTGCGCACCGTCTCCATCAAACCACCACCTTCATGAAACAAACCGAGGAGATCAGCAGGAGCAGCCCGCTTGTCCCGCACATGGCAAGCAAATACCCCATTGCGGTTGCGCAATGCTTCAGAAGCTTGATGTGGCTCGGGAGTCCAACCGTTCCGCTGATCGCCGCCGTGATTTTGAGCAGCAAATACTGGATCCCGACGCGCAAAAAGGGCACAAGGCAGGTCGCTACCACCGCCACCATGCCGAAAACGCCGACGGAGCTTTTCAAAATCGACGCGCTTGCAAGCAGTGTCTCAGAGGCATCGGAGATAATGCCTCCTACAACCGGGATCATACTGGAAACCGCTGCCTTCGTCGCTTTGATTGCCGCCGCGTCCGCCGCGCCGGAGATCACACTCGTTGCCGACATAAAGGCAAGAAAAAGATAGAGCAAAATGCGCAGGCTTTTGGAGATGACCCAGCCGATAAACTCCCGCAGCTCCGAGAGCATATCGCTTGCCAGCGCCGCCTCCGCCGCAGCGATGGCAAGATAGAGGAAAACCGCAGGAACCAAAAGCTTTGAAATGAGCTGCAGCAGCAGCTCGACAAACAGCGTAGTTCCCGCATAGAGCGCAGTAGAGGCATTCACGCAGCCGCTCATTGCCGCAGCCGATGCCATCACCGGCATAAGGCAGGCACTGTATGCCACAATGTCCTGCACCGTGCCGGTCGCGAGGGAAACCATCGTTTGCACCGTGCCGACAATGGCGGCGCAAATGCCGAGCGCACCTGCCGCAGTGATTACACCGGCGTACTTCCCGACGGAAGATAACTCGACAATCGCGCAAAGCGTTGTGATACCCAGCAGCATCGCGCAGAGCCGTAAGCCGCTTTTCAGGGACTCCCCTGTTTTCCCGAAGGCATTGAAGAATACGGATTTGATGCTATCCCACAAGTCCCCCTGTACCGACGGCGAAATATCGGGCATAATTTCCTCGGCTTCCTCTGAAAGCCCGTCATCTAAAGCATCGGTGTCGATCCCGATGCTCTCTGTGGCGAACGCATTTGCGCTGAGGAAAAGCGCAAGCAATATGCCTAAAATCAGCCGTCTCATCTCAGCCTCCGCTCATTTGTTCCACCATGTCAATGACCGCCTCCATCAGCGGAAGCGCAACATACAGCGCAAGCACGCCGCCGCAGACCTCGACGAGCTTGGCAATCGCGTTTTCTCCCGCATCCGCACAAATTGTCGCACTGAGCTGTGTCAGAATTCCGATGCCAATGGTTTTCAGCATCGGCGTCATCAGCGCCTTGTCCAGTCCGGCAAGATTGCGCAGCTTTGACATGAATTCAACCACCGGCTCTGCCAAACGCATCAAAAAAACACCGAGCAGGACGCAGGCAGCAAGGCTTAACAGCAGCGCAAGCTCCCGATTGGTCTTTTTCAGCATTGCGGTCAGCACGACCGTGACAATGGCAAGCACTGCCGCTTGTAAAAAAACTTCCATCAGAAATCAAACAGATTTTTCACAAGGTCGAAAAGCTGCGCGATCTTCTGCACAACGATCAGCAGCACTACGACCAACCCCGCAAGCGTCGTCATCGTCGCCTGCTCCTCTCTGCCCGAACGCACCAATACTTGATTGAGAATTGAGACGATGATTCCGACCGCTGCAATCTTAAAGATCAGATCAATATCCATGCGCTTAAACCATCAGGATCACGAGCGCCAGACCTGTGCAGAAGCCCAGCACCGCATAGCCCTTCGCAAGCGGCTTCTTCTCCGCCTCGCAGCGTTCCATGGCAGCGTTCAAACGGTGCGCCGTCATTTGCAGCAGACGGTTTTCCCCGTCAAGGTCATAACGTCCCAAAGCCTCAAACAGCTCCAAAAGCGCCATTTTTGCGTCGTTTGGCAGCGTTAAGCCGCGAACCTCCTCCATACTCTGCGCCGCCGCCTTCGTGCGCGGTAATCCATCCTCCAGCTTTTGTGCATATTGCAGCAAATACGCCGAGGCGGTTCCCTTGACCCGTGCGGCAGTCATGCGGCAGATACGAGGCAGCGGCAAAAGC
This sequence comes from uncultured Clostridia bacterium, assembly GCA_945832065.1. Classification (GTDB taxonomy): domain Bacteria; phylum Bacillota; class Clostridia; order Oscillospirales; family Oscillospiraceae; genus JAZOXB01. The sequence continues at coordinate 10,092 of CAMAEX010000003.1, forward strand.
GTATAGTTCAGCTCACATTTGAGTAGCTCAAGTGCTTGATAAAACTCACGAAGCTGATGCAGCTGACGGTAAAACTGCAACGCCTTGGAGATTCCAAAGCCGCCCGCCGCGCCGATCACCAAAACAGCGCCTATTGTTTTCAGCATCTCTTATATTACCTCCGTTCGTACTTGCCGATTGGGTAAAATCGTGATCAGGCTCTCAAAGAGCTGCGCCTGCATCAGCTTCCGATAAACCGGTCGCCGCTGCAATTCCTCCCGGCTGACGGCGTGCGCCGTGGCAAGGAAGCGTACCCCGCAATAGGACGCCCGCACCATCGCCTCCACATCCGCCTCCGCCGTGATCTCGTCAAGGGCGATCCATTGCGGATTCATCGTCCGCAGCAGCATTTCAATGCCGCGCTGCTTGCATATGCCGCTCAAAACATCCGTGTGAGCTCCCACCCGAAACTGCGCGCTGCCTCTCACGCAGCAGGCAAGCTCCATACGCTCGTCCACAACGCTTACGCGCCATAAAAAGCGGTCGGAGATCTGGCGGATCAGGTCCCGCAGCAGCGTCGTCTTGCCGCACCCCGGCGCGCCGATGATGAGGCAGGAGCGCGGGTGCGTCCATAGAAAATCCGCCGCAGCATCCGCGCAGCCGGGATGCTGCCCCGCAATGCGCAGATTTAATGAGGAGATATCCCGCAATGTCGTTATCTCTCCGTTCTTCTCCACCGCTGTGCCGCAAAGCCCGAGTCGATGTCCCCCGGCAAGGGTGATAAAGCCCTGCCTTATCGTATTCTGCGCCGCATAGACCGAATGCTCCGTCGCCGCGGAGAGGACGCTTTGCAGCAGCTCCGGCGTTACGGGAACCCGGGGTATCTCCGTTTCGCGCCCTCCCGCATAAATCCGCAGCACCGTGCCGCAGCGAAAGCGCAGCTCCTCCGGCGTCAGGCAGCGCACCGCCTCCGTCACGGCAGCGCGCACCTCCGGCGGGCACACGCCCAAAGCCTGTCTTACTTCTTCCGTCATATCCATTCACTCCTGCTCCACTGTATGCGCCTGCCTGTCCCACATATGCAAAGAAAAATACCGCCGCGAATTGCGACGGCATTTGCCTCTTTCACAGCAAGACTTTATAAAGCAGCTTCATCGTCAGAGCGTAGGGCACGCCGACGCGGCGTGCCCTACGCGAAGCGGCAGACAGTATAGCCGAACAAATCTGTACGCACCGCTGTATGTCGGGGATACGTCCCCGGCATACAGTGTTTTCCCACCAATTCTAAAAAAGGGATGCCCAACGGGCATCCCTCAAAAGGCGTGAGATTATATTTGCTTCTATGCTTTGTAGGTATCCGATCTTCCGGCTTGCAAGGGTAGCTACTTCAGTCGTTACCACAAATCACGCGAAACAAACAGATGTGACCTGTTTGGTAAATAAACCGATCAAGCTCTGCGGAATCGTTTGCCGATCAGATCTACCAACCGCACGATTACCGGCGTAAGAACGCAGTTAAACACAAATTCCGCGATAAAATTCAGTCCCACCAAGCCAACAATGGCAAATACCGCTGCATCGGTATAGCCATTTAGAATTCCCATATCAGTCACGGCATCCCATAGGAACACGCGGCAACCGAGCAAAAAAACACCTGTGTTGACAAGCGGGCAAATCATTGCGGAAATCAGCGTCGCAAAATAGCGATTTTTCTTCTCTACGAAACGATACACAAAGCCTGCTGCCAAACCGGCAAGCGTTCCCTTGAGCAGAACCGTGATAATCGTTCCGGGGATATGGTAAGCTAAGAAAGCCGCGGCATCGCCGGAAAGCAGCACGGTAACGCCGAAAACAAGGCCGAGCCACGCGGATATCCACGGACCGAACAACGCCGCGCCGATAACGATAGGCACCAGCACCAGCGAGACGGAAAAGACACCAAAGCGGATGAAACTTCCCAAAAGCTGCAAAATCACAACAATTGCCGTCAGCATAGCTGCGCCCGTAAGCTTACGAATTAAAGCACTTCTTTCGTTACGACTTAACTCTTTTTTCATTATAAATGAACCTCCTGCTGTCGCTCCGCTTGCGCGGATGCAACGCATTTTTATATTTTTGCCGGCAAAACGGTCGCTCCCTTGCCGCATGCCGTTTTGCCGTGCAATCTAAGGTATTTCCTCCTCAACGGGAGGATTGGGGTCATAGGTGCCGTCCTGCATTTGCTGCCACTGCTCACGGGTAATCAGGAGCTGACGCGGCTTCGCGCCCTCGAAGGGTCCGACGATTCCGCGTTCCTCCATTTCGTCCACAATGCGTGCGGCGCGGGCATAACCCAGCTTCAGACGGCGCTGGAGCATGGAAACGGAGGCCTGTCCCGTTTCCAAAATGACCTCCACTGCGGCGGGCAGCAGCTCATCGCCGTCGGAATCCGCAGGCGCTCGACCGGTATCCGTGGACGCACCGCTCTTGCCGCTCTGCTCCGCTCGTTTTTCGATCTGCTCCATGATCTCATCGGAGTAGTCACTGGCAGATTGCGCTTTGATCGCGCTCACGACCGCCTGTACCTCCTCGTCGGAGATAAAGCAGCCCTGCACGCGCTTCGGCTTCCCCTGCCCCAGGGGCGCAAAGAGCATATCGCCCTTACCGACCAGCTTTTCTGCGCCCTGCGTGTCGAGAATGATACGGGACTCCATCGAGGACGAAACCGCAAACGCGATTCTCGACGGAATATTTGCCTTCATCAAACCCGTAATAACATCGGCAGAGGGACGCTGCGTGGCAATGACAAGATGGATGCCGGAGGCGCGGCCCATTTGCGCAATGCGGCAGATAGACTCTTCGACTTCCTTTGCCGCCACAAGCATGAGGTCGGCAAGCTCGTCGATGACCACAACGATCTGCGGCATCGGCTCCTGATCCGGGTCATTGTAAATCGCTTTGTTGTAGGATTCGAGATCGCGTACCCCTTCCTCAGACATGAGCCGATAGCGGCGCATCATCTCCGTGACCGTCCATTGCAGGGCGCCGGCGGCCTTCTTCGGGTCAGTTACGACAGGAATCAAAAGGTGCGGTATGCCGTTATAAACGCCCAGCTCGACCATTTTCGGATCGACCATGATGAGCTTGACCTCGTCCGGCTTCGCCTTATACAGAAGGGAGAGAATCAGCGTGTTCATGCAAACCGATTTGCCGGAGCCGGTGGTACCGGCAATCAGCATATGCGGCAGCTTGGCGATATCGCCGACGATGCAGTTGCCGCTGATGTCCTTGCCGACGGCAAAGGAGATCTTCGACTTGCTGTTTTTGAAGACCGGCGAATCAATGACCTCACGGGCATAGACCGTGTTGACGGTCTTGTTCGGCACCTCAATGCCGACGACGGAGATTTTATCGGGGATGGCGGAGATACGCACGCCCGTCGCGCCGAGAGAAAGTGCGATGTCATCGGAAAGGTTGGTCAGCTTTGACAGCTTCACGCCGCGATCCAACTCCAGCTCATAGCGCGTAACGGAGGGTCCGCGAATGACATTGACAATGTGCGGTTCAATGCCGAAGCTCTTGAGCGTATCGGCAAGACGCGTCGTGTTCTCTCGCATTTCGGCAGTCGCGTCGATCATCCCCCGTTTTTGCAATGTAAGAAGCGAGATCGACGGATAGACATACTCCTGCGCAGCAGGCGCAGACTCGGTTGCTTTTTCGATTTCCTGCGAAATCTCCGCCGCGGATGCCTCTGCCTCGCCCTTCTTCAGCTTCTCCTGCTCCGGCTTCGACACGGGCGGCGTCACGGAGACGGGGGTAACCGGCGCGGTAGGCGCGGGCTTTTTCGCAGGCTCCGGCTCCGGATCATGCAGCTCAATTTCGTCAATTGTCACCTGCTTTGCGTTGGCATCAATGATCTGCGGCTCCTCCTGTGTTTCCTTTTTCAGCAGATACTCGTCCGGCGACATAACGCGTGAGGTGCGCTTTTTTTCCTTTTTCTGCGGCGCAAGGGGCGGGTCGTCAACGGGAATATCTATTTCGGGAGCCGTATGACGCTTTTCGTAGCGTTCAATACGTTTATTTGCGACGCGGTTTACCAGCCGCTCCGCAGGATCCACCTCAGGCTCCTCCTCGGGGCTTTCCTTCCCCGGGATACGCGGGCGATTCTTGATCGCGGCGATCAGTCCGGCGACCGTGATGCGCATACATGCCAAAATCTGCAGCACAAGAAGGAGAAGAAGCCCGATCAGTGCGCCGACCTTCATCAGCGCCGCTTCCAGAAGCTCCGCAAGCAGACCCGGAAGCAAGCCGCCGCTTGTCCAATTCTTACCGCCCTGATAGAGCGCGCTGATTTTGAGCGGAACGTCCGTGCCGCTGAAAATCTCGTAAATGATATGTACGATTGCTGAAAGTGTCAGAATCAGTGTCAGCGCGGTAAAGACGCGCATTTTCACCGATTTTGTTCCGCTTTTGAAGAGGATCACCGCGATATAGATCAGAACCGCGGGCAGGAGATAGCGTCCCACCTGTCCGAGCAAGCCGCCGATCAGCGCGGCACAGGAAGAGATCAAAAAGGCATCGGTGTTGACATAGCACAGCAAAGCAAAGAGTGCCAGCACAATGCAGATGACACCCGTCAGCTCGCGGCGATTTTGCGTTTGCTGCTTCTGCGCGGAAGACGCTTTGGAAGCGTGAGAAGCATTCTTTTTTGGGTTGGACGGTTTTGAAGCCACCGCGTTTCCTCCTTTACGAATTAATCAGAGAAAGAATCAAAGTGATCACAGCCGCATCCCAGCAGTAGTAGGAAAAAACTTGCAGCTTATCACGGTTTAACAAATAACGGAAATATTGAATTGCAAAATACCCTGCAACGCCGGAAAAGAGAATCGCCAGCAGCACGGGCAGGATGATGCCGGCTGTAAAGCTTCCGTAGCAGAAAGCACGAATCAAATAATAAAGAAATGCCGCCGCTTCATAGCAAAGCGTCAGAAGATAGGTCAAGCGAAGGGCGTAGCGCTGGGAAAGCCCGCGCGCCCGTGCAACAGCCATTGAACTCCCGACAGAGGAAAGCCCGGGGAAAACGGAGAGCATCCGCGCAAAACCAATGAGCAGCGTATCCGAGAGAAGCACCGTTTTTTCATTTTTTCTCCCTACTCTTCTGCGGCAGCACAGAAAAATCACAAGTCCATTCAATACAAAGAGCAGTGCGATAATCAGAAGGCGCGTGATCCGTTCCGCAGCGGCGGTAAAAACGAACGAGCAAAGCATCGGCACAAGGGCAAAAAAACCGAGAAAAATGCTTCGGCACAGCAAGGGGTTCGTTCGCTGCCCGCGCCTGCGATGCTTCAGCCCTGACATAAGAAGCAGTTCCCTTCCGAAGGAAAGCGTCTCTGCGGAGAAAGAAAGAACAATTGCCGCCATTACGCCGAGAGAGATTGCGGCACGCACATAATAACCGCCGCCCTGCGTCAGGGAGGAGAGCGTGAATATTTCGCACAGCACCGCGCTGTGACCGCCGAACGAGATCGGCAAAAGCTCCGCCGCGCCGCCGAAGATGCCGTAAATAATCGCTTCCCAGATCTTCAAATTGCAGTCTCCTCTGTCTTTTTTGGACTTGCAAAGCCCGTATGGGTTATTATATCACATCATTTCAGAAATTTCTATCCCTTTTGTACATTTCTCCGCTTTGTATTTTTTGCGGACGCGATCATGCGGTGCAAAGTCTCCAGCGCATCATGCAGGCTGCCCAGTCGGTCGATCAGACCGCTCTCAACCGCCTCTCTGCCGTAGACGATAGTGCCGACGTCCGTGGCGATCTGACCGGTTGCCATCATATACTCAGAAAATTTCTCGCGGCTGATTTTTGAATTCGCTGTCACAAAATCCGTGATCTGCTCCTGAATGCGCTGAAAATAGTGATATGTCGCAGGTGCGCCTACCACAACACCGCTCATTCGCACGGGATGGATCATCATACTCGCGGTCGGCGCGATCATGCTCTTTTTTGCGGAGACCGCAAGCGGAATGCCGATAGAGTGCCCTCCTCCGAGGACAAGCGAAACCGTCGGCTTTTTCATTCCCGCGATCAACTCCGAGATTGCAAGCCCCGCCTCAATGTCGCCGCCGACGGTGTTCAGAAGAAGCAGCAGACCGTCAATCTCCTCGCTTTCCTCAATCGTTGCCAAAAGCGGCAGCACATGCTCGTATTTCGTTGTTTTCACATTCTCCGGCGCAATCTGATGCCCTTCGATCTGACCGATGATGGTCAGCGTATAGACACAGCCTCGCTCGGTCTTTGTTAAGCCGGCACCGAGGTCCTCCATCCGTTCGTTTGCGGCGTTTTTCTGCTCTTCCATTGTTTCCTCCTGTATCCGTCTCGAATGCAAACGAGATCGTTTCTTGATAGGATTCCCGTTTTCTTTTTTCTCAAACAAGAGGACTTGCAAATTTCGTCTTTTCTGATATAATAAAGAAAAAATGAAGGAGAAAAATGCAATGCAATACGAATACAAAACGCGCGGCGTTTGCGCAAGTAAGATTCTTTTTGAGATCAATGACAATATCGTTTCCAACATCCGCTTTATCGGCGGGTGCAGCGGCAACACACAGGGTGTCTCCCTGTTGGCAGAGGGAATGCCTGTCGATGAGGTGATCTCCCGCCTGAAGGGCGTCAAGTGCGGCATGAAGCCCACCTCCTGCCCCGACCAGCTCGCAACTGCCTTGCTGCAGGCAAAGAATCAATAAGAACCCTCCGGATTGATTCTTTTCCCTCTGTTCCGTCATCGATTCATACCAATCACCAATTAAAATGTGCAACGCGCATTTTAATTGCGATACCGTGATTGGTACGAGACGTATTTTCGCGATGCTTACCTTATCATCGCGAAAATGCAACGCCGGTACGGCGTTGAAAACCGATTGAAATGAATATTTTAATCGGTTTTCAGTATCAGATAATATAAAGCGCAAATCGGCAAGGTATGCTGTCATACTTTGCCGATTTTCTTTATCCTGCGCACAAGCATAACCAACCCTGCCGAGATTTCCGGCAGGGTTGGTTTATTTCTTATTGCATCAGTTCACAGACAAGATCCGTATAAGCAGTCGGATCCTCAATCGGGAGATTTGCCATCACAAGTCCCTGACAATACAGGAGCTCCGCGTACTTTTTCGCTTTTTCCGCATCGTCTTCCATGCGTGCCTTGAGAGCAAGCAGCGCAGGATGGGTCGGATTGACCTCCAAAATTCTGCCGCAATGATAGTCGGAATTCGGATCGAGCGTGCGGAAATACTTTTCCATTTCAAAGCTCATACCGCCGTCGGGCACCATTGTAACGGGATGCTCGCCGAGGTCGGACGAAACGCGTACCTGCGCGACCTTCTCCCCGAGGGTATCCTTGATAAAGTCAATGCAGGGCTTAAATTCTTCCGCCTTTTCTTCTGCCGCTTTCTTCTCCTCGTCCGTGGCGAGATCAAGATCGTCCGTCAGGATATTGCGGAACTCATGCTCCTCAAAGGTGTGGAGGGTCTGCGGGATAAACTCATCGACCTGCTCCGTCAGAAGCAGCACATCAAAGCCGCGATCACGCAGCATCTTCGTCTGCGGGAGCTTGGAAAGCTGTTCTGCGCTGCTGCCCGTTGCAAAATAGATGTGCTTCTGCGATTCGGGCATCGCTCCGCAGTATTCCTTGAGCGTGACGAGCTTTCCCTCCTTATCCGAGCGGAACTCGACCAGATCCTGCAACAACTCCTTGTGCATTCCATAATCGGAAACAAGGCCGTACTTGAGCTGCCTGCCGAAGGCTGCGTAGAATTTTTCGTACTTTTCGCGCTCGTTTTCCAGCAGGCGCAGCAGCTCCGCCTTGATCTTCTTTTCAAGGTTGGCTGCGATGGTTTTCAGCTCACGCGTATGCTGCAAAAGCTCGCGGCTGATATTCAGGCTCAGATCCTGCGTATCGACCACGCCGCGGACGAAGCGGAAATGCTCCGGCAGCAGATCGGCACAATTCTCCATAATGAGTACGCCCGAGGAATAGAGCTGCAAGCCGTGCTTATAGTCCTTGGTGTAGAAATCGTAAGGCGCCTTACGCGGAATGTAGAGCAGTGCTTTGTAAGTCACAGCGCCTTCGACACTGACATGAATGACACCCGCGGGCGGCTCATAGTCGAAGAACTTCTCGCGGTAGAAGCTCTGATACTCCTCCTCCGTCACGTCTTTTTTATTCTTTTGCCAAAGCGGAACCATTGAATTGAAAGTCTGATCCTCTATGACAGTCTCGTACTTTGGTTCCTTCTGCTCGTCTTTTTCCGCGTTTTCCTCCTCCGGCTCCTCCACGGGGCGCTGCTCCTCGACCTCCATCTTGATCGGGTAACGGATGTAGTCGGAGTATTTCTTGACCAAGCTGCGCAGCCGATAGTCAGACAGATAATCACTGTAACGCTCGTCGTCCGTATCCGCTTTCAGATAGAGGGTGATCTCCGTGCCGGCGCTCTCCTTTTCACAGGGCGTGATCGTGTAGCCGTCCGCGCCGGTGGATTCCCACTGCCATGCCTCGTCCGAACCATACTTCTTGGAGACAACCGTCACCTTTTCCGCGACCATAAATGCGGAATAGAAGCCGACACCGAACTGACCGATGATGTCAATGTCCTCCTGCTTTTCCATCTCGGTTTTGAATTGCAGAGAGCCGCTGTGCGCGATCGTGCCGAGGTTCTCCTCCATCTCCTCCTTGCTCATGCCGATGCCGTTATCGGAGACGGTCAGCGTCCGCACCTCCTTGTCGGCTGCAAGGCGGATGACGAAATCGCTGCGGTTCAGGCCGACCTTTTCGTCCGTCAGAGCCAAATACGCCAGCTTGTCGATCGCGTCCGAGGCGTTGGAGATCAGCTCGCGCAGGAAGATCTCCTTGTGGGTGTAAATGGAATTGATCATCAGATCCAGCAGTCGTTTGGATTCCGCCTTAAATTCTTTCTTTGCCATATTTCTCAGCTTCCTTCGTAAGATTGGCACTCGAAGTGCCTGAGTGCTAATTCATATTATAGCGTCGATTTTTTGTTTTGCAAGCCCTCGTTACAAATTATTTACACATTTCGCCGTGATCTCCGTTATTTTTCTTCTTGGTCAGAGAGCTTAAAACGAGAAGTGTACACATTGCATAAATACCTTCAAGCCATTTTGTATACTTTGACAGTTTTTCCCTTATGGTATGCGTAAAAAAACGGAAGTATTCCATCTTGCAACTTCTCACTTTCCACTGTAAACTTATGCGCGGTTGAAAGGAGAGAAGCGAAATGGGAAAAAGCTCCGTAAAAAATCTGACGTTCGGCTCGCCGATGAAACTGATTCTCGGCTTTTTGCTCCCCCTGCTCGGCGGTCTACTGTTTCAGCAGCTTTATAATATGGTCGATACCCTTGTGGTCGGGCGCTACCTCGGTGTAAACGCACTTGCGGGTGTCGGTTCGACCGGTTCGATCAACTTTTTGGTGCTTGGCTTCTGCATCGGCATCTGCAACGGTTTTGTGATCCCCGTGGCGCAAAAATTCGGCGAGGGTGACGAGGACGGTCTGCGTAAGTATGTTGCCAACGGTTTTTGGCTCTCCGCAATATTCGCAGTTGCAATCACCGTCTGTGTCTGCCTCCTCTGCTCGACGATCCTGCATTGGATGGATACGCCGTCGGAAATTTTCGAGGAGGCATTCAATTATATCTTTGTGATCTTCCTCGGAATTCCCGTGATAATCCTATATAATTTACTCTCCGGCATCATTCGTTCCCTCGGAGATTCCAAAACGCCAATCTATTTTCTGATTCTTTCGTCCCTGCTGAATGTTCTGTTTGACATTCTCTCCGTGCGTTTTTTGGATATGGGCGTCGCGGGTCCGGCATGGGCAACAGTGCTCTCACAGGCAATTTCCGGCATTCTCTGCCTGATCGTGATGTTTCGTCGTTATCCGGTGCTGCGGCTTTCCTGCGATGATCTGAAGCCGCGAAAAACATATCTGCTCCGTTTGTTCTCGATGGGCGTTCCGATGGGTTTGCAATACTCCATCACAGCTATCGGCACGATCGTCGTGCAGGCAGCCGTCAATGGTCTTGCGGCGAACTATATCGCAGCGGTCACGGTCGGCAATAAGATCAACCAGCTTTTTGCCTGTACCTTTGACGCAATGGGTACGACGATGGCGGTTTACGGCGCGCAGAACTACGGCGCGATGAAGCTTGACCGTCTGCACAAGGGCGTTGCCTCCTGCGGGCTTCTCGCGATAATTTACTCTCTGCTTGTTTTGCCGCTCATGATCTTTTTCGGCACACAGCTCTCGATGCTGTTTATTGATTCTGCCGAGCCGCTTGCAACACGCATAGAGATTGCAAAATACGCCAGAGAATTTTTGATCTGCAACGGTGCGTTTTATATCTCGCTTGCGTTTGTCAATATTCTCCGCTTTATGATCCAAGGTCTGTCCTTTACCAAGCAGGCGATTTTTGCCGGAATTTTCGAAATGATTGCGCGTTGCATCTGCGGTTTCTGGCTTGCGGAGCTTTTGGGCTACACAGCGATCTGTTTTGCCAATCCTGCCGCTTGGGTTCTTGCAGACCTGTTCCTTGTACCTGCTTATTTTCACAGTGTGAAAGTGTTGAAGCAACGCCGCAAACAGAGGCAAGCAGAAACAGAATAGATTTTCTTCTTTATTTCTTCAGCTATTTATGTTAAACTATCCAAAAGAAGAAAATGAGGTGAAGCGAATGATCACTGTCAGCGATCTTGCGCTGCAATTCGGCGGCACTTTTCTGTTTCAGCATGTTGATCTGCAATTTACCGCCGGAAACTGCTACGGCGTCATCGGCGCGAACGGCGCGGGGAAGTCAACGTTTTTAAGACTTCTTTCCGGCGAATTGGAATCCACCAAGGGTGAGATCTCGATCAAGCCCGGGCTTCGCATGTCGGTCTTGAAGCAGAATCAGTTTGCCTATGACGAGTATACCGTTTTAGATACCGTTATCATGGGCAACAAACGTTTATATGACGTGATGAAGCAGAAGGATGCGCTCTATGCAAAACCGGATTTCTCCGACGAGGACGGCATGCTTGCCTCAGAGCTGGAGATCGAGTTTGCAGAGCTGAACGGCTGGGAGGCAGAGTCCGACGCGAGCCGTATTTTGCAGGGCTTGGGCATTCCCGTGGAGCTGCATGGGGACAAAATGGCGGATACCGACGGCAGACTGAAGGTCAAGGTGCTGCTGGCACAGGCGCTCTTCGGCGACCCTGATATCATCCTGCTGGATGAGCCGACCAACAACCTCGATATTGAGTCGATCAATTGGCTCGAAAACTTTATTCTCGACTATGAGGACAAGGGCATGGTCATTGTCGTCAGCCATGACCGTCACTTTCTCAACACCGTCTGCACGCATATCGTCGACATTGACTACGGCAAGATTAAAATGTACGTCGGCAACTATGACTTCTGGTACGAATCCAGTCAGCTTGTGCAGGCGCTCATCCGGAACAAAAACAAGCGTAACGAGGAAAAAATCGCGGAATTACAGACCTTTATTTCCCGTTTTGCAGCCAACAAAGCAAAGAGTAAGCAAGCGACCGCTCGCCGCCGTTTGCTGGACAAGCTGACCGTGGAAGAGATGCCTGCCTCCTCCCGCCGTTATCCCTTCGTCGGCTTCACGCGGGAACGCGAGGTCGGCAAGGATATCCTCTTTGTCACGGAGGTCTCAAAGACGGTAGAAGGCGTGAAGCTCCTTGACAAAGTCTCCTTTATCGTCAATAAAAACGACAAAATTGCCTTTGTCGGCGAGAATGAAGTTGCGCAGACAACGATGTTCAAAATACTCATGGGCGAACTGGAACCGGATGAGGGTACGGTCAAATGGGGCGTATCTACCTCGCAGAGCTATTTCCCGAAGGACAACACCGCTTACTTTGAGGGCTGTTCGGATTCCTTAGTGGACTGGCTGCGGCAGTTTTCCGCGAAAAAGGACGATGTATATCTGCGCAGCTTCCTCGGCAGGATGCTGTTCTCCGGAGACGATGTTTTTAAACCCGTGAATGTTCTGTCCGGCGGTGAAAAGGTACGCTGCATGCTCTCAAGGATGATGCTTTCCGGCGCAAATGTCCTCCTGCTTGACCAGCCGACCAACCACTTGGATATGGAGTCTATTCAGGCGGTAAACAAAGGGATGATCGCTTTCCCGGGCAATATTCTCTTTGCCAGCCATGACCACGAGCTGTTGCAATCGGTCGCCAACCGTATCATCGAATTTCGTCCCGACGGTACAATTCTTGACTATATCGGCACCTATGATGATTTCCTCGAATGGCGTCAAAGCAGAGCCTAACGCAAACCGAATTGACATATCTAAAAAATACGTTCACTCCCCTCTCGCCCCGTTTGGAAGCAGCAAACGGGGCGAGAATGTATCAGCCGTTTCTCCCTTCGTTGCTGTTAAAGAATCACCAATCCGACAGCATCCGAGCACCTGATTTAAAAAAATTTCCAAAAATAAAAAAAGTACTTGCAAAATGAAAACGATTGTGATACTATATTGGGGCGAAATGAATATCCGGGTGTGGCGAAGTTTGGTATCGCGCTTGAATGGGGTTCAAGAGGCCGCTGGTTCGAATCCAGTCACTCGGACCAAAAAAGTCTTTTTTCTTTCGGGAAAAGAGACTTTTTGTTTTCATTGGCGCAGTATATTCTCATCTCGTGTGTTTCCATTCGGGCACTGATCGCCTCGTCAGGTCGTTCTTACAGAGCCGCCGCCTTTGGCGTGCTTTTCAGTGCTTTCCAACTCTTTATGTAACGCCGAAGATAGAGAATTACATATTCGGAAGGTGCGAATCATGAAGAACTTACTTATTCTTCTCTGCTTCCTGCTGCCCTTACAGGCGTTTGCTGCGGATAACGACGAGATCAAGGAATACTTCCCGGTCGAGGCGCAGAAACAAGTGCTTCTTGACGCCTTATATGAGGCAGACATTACCTCAATTCGCGAGGCAATTGATCTTGGTCTGATCACCTGCCGAGAATTGACGGAATACTATCTTGAGCGCATTGAAGCTTATGAAGATACCTTTCATTGTTTCATCACGCTTTGTGATAACGCGCTTGAAGAAGCTGACAAACGTGACGCTGCTATCGCAAACGGAACGGCAGAGGGGGCGCTCTTTGGTATCCCGATCGTTGTGAAGGATAATATTGACTACGCCGGCTATCCGACCACGAACGGGTATTCCTACTATAACGCAGTGCCCTCCGAAAGCGCCACTGTCGTGCAGTATTTACTTGATGAAGGGGCGATTATTCTCGGAAAGACGAATATGTCTGCCGGCGCACAGGATGCAATCTGCTCCCTAAGCGCTTTTGGGATAGAAACCTTCAACGCTTATAATCCGGAGCTTGCCTCCGGCGGCTCTTCCGGCGGCAGCGCGGTAGCCGTTTCACTGAATCTTTGCGTTGCGGGGCTCGGCACCGATACAAATGTATCTCTGCGATATCCTTCCGCGCTGAACGGATGCATCTCTTTGCGACCGACCGTCGGGCTTCTTGACCGCGAGGGTTGTGAGATTCTGAATTACTCGCGGGATACGCCCGGCGCGATCACGCGTAATGTAACCGATCAGGCAATTATGCTGGATGTGATGTCCGGCGGAGAAACAAACTATCGCGAGAATTTGAACGCAACTGCTCTGGAGGGCATGCGAATCGGTGTTCTGGTGGAGCTGTCTTATCCGATCGACGGCTCAAATGACCGTAAAGCTTCCGAGCTTGATGACGAAATCGAGCTTGCTTTTGATAACGCAATTACCGAGCTGACTGCATGCGGTGCGGAGGTTGTTCCTGTCTCGATGCCGGAGGTTTTTAATTACTCGGCTTACGACACCGGCGGTACATATCTGCGCGAGCAGCTCTATGCCGGGCTGGAAGAGTTGATGGAAGAAAACGAAATCTCCGCGCTGATCTTTCCGTCCTATCTCCATACGCCCGATTATAACGTGACCGAGCGTCCCGCCTGGGTGGAGGGATATGCGTATATCTGCAACTGCGCTAACCTCTCCTCTATCAGCGGTGCGCCGGAACTCGTTCTCCAAATCGGCACACATTCTCGCGGCGCGGGTATCGGCATGGAGATTCTCTCCCTGCGTTACAACGAACAGCTTTTGCTGGATATTGCCTATTCCTACACCTCGCAATATGATCACCGACAGGTACCAGAAACAGCGCCGAGTTTATATGATTCAGGACAAGAGATTACACTTTCTGCGTACATTGCGCAATATCGTCAGCAGCAGATGCAAGCGCAGGAACTTGAAGTTATGGCAATTGCAGACCTCTCCGCCGACCCGGAGAGCAGCGAAGCCACGCCGCAGGATCAGGGAGACGCCGTGTTTGATTTTACTTCTATTCAGGCATCAACAGACACGAAGGACGGCGGCGCTCTTTCCCTGTGGATTATATTGCCGCTTCTTGCAATCGATCTGCTTATCGCTTTCTTGCTGCACCGCCGCAGAGAGTAAGCTTTGCAAGGTGTGAAAAAAGACTTGTTCTTAATGAGAGCGGGAATATATCCTAAATAAGAAGTCTTGATTCAGAACTTTATATTGATATTGTTTTTCTCTGAAACAATTGCTATAATGGACTCAGAAAGCGAAAAAGGAGAAGAAGCTATGAATGTCATTGTCATCGGCGGCGTGGCTGCCGGCACAAAGGCCGCAGCAAAGTTGAAACGGCAGGATCGCAGCGCGAAAGTCACTGTTTATACCAAAAGCAAGGACATCTCCTACGCCGGTTGCGGTCTTCCCTACTATGTCGGCGGAAGCATCGAGACGCGCGAGGAATTGATCGTCAACACGCCCGAAAAGTACGCCGGTCTGACCGGTGTAGAGGTTCGAACCGAAATGGAGGCTGTCGGCATCGACGCCGCCGCAAAAACCGTCCGCTTTGCCAACGGCGAGACCGTTACATATGACAAGCTCGTCATTGCCACAGGCGCTGTTCCCTTTGTTCCCAATGTCGCGGGCACCGCGCTGCGCGGCGTATTCACTATGCGCACGCCGGACGACGCGATCGGCTTGCGTTCCTACATCGACGAAGCGCACTGCCGCAGCGCGGTCGTGGTCGGCGGCGGCTTCATCGGCTTGGAGATCGCCGAGAATCTGATGGCAAAGGGACTGAAGGTCACCGTCGTCGATATGGCGGAGCAGATCATGCCCAATCTGTTTGACGCAGAGCTGGCAGGCTATCTCCGCCGACAGCTGCAGCGCAGAGGGCTGCGCATTGTCACGGGCGCAGGCTTGGAGGAAGTGTTAGGCAGCGAAAGCGCCACCGGTATCCGCACCAATGTCGGCTCCTTTGAGGGGGACTTGGTGGTGCTTGCCATCGGTGTCCGCCCTGCCACCGCGTTTTTGGCAGACTCCGGTATAGAAATGAATCGCGGCACCATCGTTGTAGACGAGCGTCAGCAGACGAGCTTACCTGATGTTTACGCCGTCGGCGATTGCGCGCAGGTCTATAACCGCATCACAGGCACAGCGCAATGGTCCGCAATGGGCTCCACAGCGAACATCACCGGTCGCTGCCTTGCCAAGAATCTGACCGGAGAGGATGCCGTCTACGGTGGTTGCTTAGGTACCGGTGTTGTCAAACTGGCAGGCGATCTAAACGCAGGTCGTACCGGTCTGACGGAAGTGCAGGCAAAGGACGCCGGCTTTGACGCCGTTACCGTGACCTGTGTGACGGATGACAAGGCGCACTATTATCCCGACTCCGCCACCTTCGTGACGAAGCTGATCGCCGATCGTGGCTCCCATAAGCTGCTGGGCATTCAGGTTGTTGGCGCAGGCGCGGTTGATAAGATGGTAGATATTGCGGTTACAGGAATTGCCATGGGTGCCAAGGTGGAGGATTTTGATACGCTGGACTTTTCCTATGCTCCTCCCTTCTCCACTGCCATTCATCCCTTCGTACAAGCCTGCTATATTTTGGAAAACAAAATGTCCGGCGCGTTTGAGACCTTCACGCCCGCCGAATACGCTGCTGGAAAGGCACGAAGCTACCGCGTCCTTGATGCCCATCCCGCGCCCTCCATTCCCGGTGCAAAGTGGGTGGAGCTGAGCAAGGTCAATGCGCCGCTTGACGGAATCGGTAAGGAGGACAAGCTTCTGCTGGTCTGCGCCAAGGGCAAGCGCGGCTATTTCCTGCAAAACCGTCTGAAAGCACTCGGCTATACCAACACCCGCGTGTTAGAGGGCGGCGCATTCGTCAATGAAGTCAAGGTACAGTTCCAAGGCGGCGCGTTGCCTCCCGAGGAGATCAAGCGCGTCAAGGCGCTGGGCTGCTTGCAGGATAAGCGCTACCCCGATGTGTTCAATGTCCGCGTGATCACCCGCAACGGCAAGATCACCGCTGCTGAGCATCGCACCATCGCCGAGGCCTCCGAACGCTTCGGCTCCGGCGCAGTCACCATGACGACCCGCTTGACGCTGGAAATTCAGGGTGTCAAGCATGAGAATATCCAACCGCTGATCGACTTCCTTAACGAGCGGGGTCTGTCCACCGGCGGCACCGGCTCTCTGGTGCGTCCCGTCGTCTCCTGTAAGGGCACAACCTGTCAGTACGGTCTGGCAGACACCTACGGTCTTTCCGAGCGGCTGCACGAGCGCTTCTATGTTGGTTATCACGGCGTGACGCTGCCACATAAGTTCAAGATCGCCGTCGGCGGCTGTCCCAACAACTGCGTCAAGCCCGATCTGAACGATTTGGGTATCATCGGTCAGCGCGTACCGATGATCGACTTTACCAAGTGCCACGGCTGTAAGAAGTGCCAGATCGAGGAGAGCTGCCCCGTCAAGGTCGCCAAGGTCGTGGACGGCAAGATCCGCATTGATCCGACCGTCTGCAACAACTGCGGACGCTGCAAGGGCAAGTGCCCCTTTGGCGCTTTGGAGGAATACAAGGACGGCTTCAAGATCTACATCGGCGGCCGCTGGGGCAAGAAAGTCGCCCACGGCACGCCGCTGACTAAGATCTTTACAAGCGAAGACGAAGTCATGGAGGTCGTTGAAAAAGCGATCCTTCTGTTCCGCGACGAAGGCATCTCCGGCGAACGCTTCGCCGACACCGTCGCCCGTCTCGGCTTCGACTATGTCAACGAAAAACTCCTCTCCGGCTCCGTCGATAAAGAAACCATCCTCC
Organism: uncultured Clostridia bacterium; assembly: GCA_945832065.1. Classification (GTDB taxonomy): domain Bacteria; phylum Bacillota; class Clostridia; order Oscillospirales; family Oscillospiraceae; genus JAZOXB01. The sequence continues at coordinate 27,255 of CAMAEX010000003.1, forward strand.
ACAAAACCGTAAAAGGCGGCGCCACCTGCTGACCAAGGTCACCTATTGCTCTCATTGCGGAAACACTTCTCGCAAGACGAAACAGCCGCTGTATGCGGGTGACATGTCCCCGCCGACCGCGAAGCGGCAGACAGTATAGGCGAACAGCTCTGTATGCACTCGGTAGTTCCTATACAAAACGGGGACATATCCCGGCACTACAGAAGATTTCCAACAGAAATTCCATTCGCCGCCGCACCCGTCCTATCATTTATGAAATACCCAAACTTCAGAAGCCCTCACTCGACTATCCGAGTGAGGGCTTCCCATCGTGTCGAAAAAGCCCCCGGTGTGTCATTGCGAGGAGCAAAGCGACGTGGCAATCTAATAAAA
>CAMAEX010000004.1:0-21580 GCA_945832065.1 uncultured Clostridia bacterium
TCTCCGAAAGGTTATGGAAAAGCAACGGTTTTTTCTTGCAATTCTGCCCGAGAAGACGGTATGACGGCGGAATTCCGCACATTTTGCGCCGAAATGGGCGTACAATACTGCCAAAGACAGAAAACTTGCAACCTGAAGGGAAAATACAACAGTATTATCAGTTTTTCTTGAAAACAGTTGCAATTTTTGTGCAAAGTGGTATAATCAAGATGCATATTCATCATTATGCCATATACCTAAAGGAGGCAAAACATGGATCAAAACTTACTGAATTCAATCAAACGCTTTTCCGACGGCGATGAGCTGCGGGCATATACCTTCCTCGGCTGCCATCCCGAGCAGCGCGACGGTGTAAACGGCTATGTGTTCCGCGTCTGGGCGCCGCACGCGCAGAGTGTCAGCGTTACGGGTGACTGGAATTTCTGGAATCCCGAGGATATGCCGATGTCGCCCGTGAGGAACGGCGTTTGGGAGGCCTTTTCCGCCAATGCGCAGGAGGGGCAGTCATATAAATATTTCGTCCGCCGCGCCAACGGTTCGACGGTCTATAAGGCAGACCCCTACGGCTTCCAAATGCAGAAGCTGCCTGAAAACTCAAGCCGTATCTGTACGCTGGACGGTTATGCATGGGGTGACGCCGCCTATCGCCGCAAGCAGGGCAAGCGCAAGCTCCTTGACAGCCCGATGAACATTTATGAGATGCACTTCGGCTCATGGAAGCGCAAGCCCGACGGCAGCGTACATAATTATGAGGAGCTTGCCGAGCATCTGATCCCCTATTTGAAGGAGATGGGCTATACCCACATCGAGCTGATGCCGCTGTCCGAGTATCCCTACGATCCCTCGTGGGGCTATCAGGTCACGGGCTATTATGCGCCGACCTCCCGCTACGGCGACCCGAAGCAGCTCATGAAATTCATTGACAAATGCCATCAGGCGGACATCGGCGTTCTGTTTGACTGGGTTCCCGCGCACTTCCCGAAGGATGAATACGGACTGTACGAGTTCGACGGCACCTGCTGCTACGAGCTGTCCGACCCGATGATGAACGAGCACCCCGACTGGACGACCCGTATTTTTGACTTCGGAAAGGGCGAGGTGCAGTCCTTCCTGATCTCCAACGCGATCTATTGGCTGGAGATGTACCATGTGGACGGTCTGCGTGTGGACGCGGTGGCGGCGATGCTCTACCTTGACTACGGCAGAAGAGAGTACCATCCGAACAAGTTCGGCGGCAAGGAGAATTTAGAGGCGATCGCCTTCCTGCGCAAGCTGAACCGCGCGGTATTCTCCGTTCGCCGCAATGCCATTACGGCTGCGGAGGAATCCACAGCCTTCCCGTTGGTCACAAAGCCCGATTACGACGGCGGACTCGGCTTCCTCTTCAAATGGAACATGGGCTGGATGAACGACTCGCTGAAATATATGTCCCTCGACCCGCTCTACCGCAAGGGCAGCCACAATCAGCTCACCTTCTCGATGACCTATGCGTATTCGGAGAATTACATTCTGCCGCTGTCGCACGATGAGGTCGTTCACTGCAAGAATTCGCTCATCAATAAGATGCCCGGCGAATATGATATGAAGTTCAGCAATCTGCGCGCCTTCTACGGCTATATGATGGCGCATCCGGGCAAAAAGCTCAGCTTCATGGGCAATGAGTTCGCGCAGTTTGCCGAGTGGAACGAAAAGGGTCAGCTTGACTGGTTCCTGCTCGAATATCCGCGCCACAAGCAGATGCAGGACTATGTCCGTGACCTGAACCACTTCTATCTTGACCACAGCAGCCTGTGGAATAATGACTCCGACTGGGAGGGCTTCCGCTGGATCGTTGTGGATGACTATTGCAACAGTGTGATCGTCTTCCGCCGTATTGACCGCAGAGGCAGAGAGCTGATCTGCGTGTGCAACTTCTGCCCGGTCCTGCGCGAGCATTATCGTTTTGGCCTGCCCCGTGCGGGCGAATATGAGCCGGTCTTCAGCAGCGACGATGAAAAGTACGGCGGCACCGGGACGGTGCTTCCCACCGTCACAGCGGAGAAGGAACCGCTGCACGATCTGCCGTTCTCCGGCGAATTCACCATTGCGCCGATGTCCGTCGCGTTCTATAAGAAAAAGGTCACGCCGAGGAAGAAGAAGGAAACAACGGATACAAAACAAACCAAGAAAACCAAGCAAGCCAAGTAAACAACCTCCCACGGGCGTGGGATCACAAGACGGAATTCAACCAAATAAGAAAAAGGAGATGTGCGCATGAACTTTCAGAAAAAGCACTGTGTTGCCATGCTGCTGGCAGGCGGTCAGGGCAGCCGCCTGATGGTATTGACGGAGAACACCGCAAAGCCCGCTGTCCCCTTCGGTGGAAAATACCGGATCATTGATTTCCCTCTGTCCAACTGTGTCAATTCCGGCATTGACACGGTCGGCATTCTCACGCAGTATCAGCCCTTGGAGCTGAACGAGTACATCGGCAACGGTCAGCCGTGGCGCTTGAACCGTTCCCACGGCGGTGTACAGGTGCTGCCGCCCTATGCCCGCAGCAAAAAGTCGGAGTGGTATAAGGGTACGGCGAACGCGATCTACCAGAATATCCCCTTCATTGAGCGCTACGATCCGGACAATGTGCTGATCCTTTCGGGCGACCATATCTATAAGATGGATTACGCCGCCATGCTCCGTTACCACGAGCAGAAGGACGCCGACTGCACCATCGCCGTGCGCACCGTGCCCCTCGCGGAGGCGAGCCGCTTCGGCATCATGAATACGCGGGAGGACGGCGAGATCTATGAATTTGAGGAGAAGCCCAAGCATCCGAAGAGCACAAACGCCTCCATGGGCATTTACATCTTCAAATGGAGCGTCCTGCGGGAGTTCCTGATCGCGGATGAGGAGGATCCGACCTCTGAAAACGACTTTGGCAAAAATGTCATTCCGGCGCTGCTGAAGACGGGGCATAAGCTCTTTGCCTATGAATTCCGCGGCTACTGGAAGGATGTCGGCACAATCAACTCCCTGTGGGAGGCGAACATGGAGCTGCTGGGCACGGAGCCTGCCTTCAACCTCTATGGCGAGAAGGGGCAGCGCATCTACGCCAGAAACTACGCCATGCCCTCCAGCTTTATTGCAAAGGAATCGAAAAATATCAACAGCTTTATCGCCGAAGGCTGCGAGATCTACGGCAGCATTACCCATTCCATCATCTCCACCGGCTGCACGGTGGAAGCGGGTGCGATTGTGGAAGACAGTGTGATCATGCCGAATGTCGTCATTGAGACGGGCGCGATCGTCCGCCATGCCATCATCGGTGAGGACTGCCACATTTGCCGCGGCGCGGTGATCGGCGGCAGCTTCGCGCCCGATGAGGCAAAGAAGATCAGCGTTATCGGAAAGAAAAAGACGATTGAGGCGAACCAGACCGTCAAACCCGGAGAAATTTATTAAAACAGGGAAAGGGAGGAATCAAACCATGACTACAATGGGTATCATCTTTGCGAATATCTATGACAGCTCCCTCGGCGAGCTGACCAATAAGCGCACCATGGCGTCGCTGCCCTACGGCGGACGCTACCGTCAGATCGACTTTTCCCTGTCCAATATGACCAATTCCGGTATCCGTCATATCGGCATCATCACCAAGCATAATTATCAGTCCATGATGAACCACATCGGCTCCGGACAGGAGTGGGATCTTGACCTCGAGGAGGGCGGCCTCGAATTCCTCACGCCCTTTGCCGCCGACCACAACAGCTCCTACCGCGGCAAGCTGGACGCGCTCAACTCCGCAATGTCCTTCTTAGTGCATTCCAAGGAGGACTATATCGTTTTGGTGGACAGCGGTGTTCTGTGCGCGATTGATTTCCGTGAGCTCGTCGAGCATCATATTGCTTCCGGTGCGGATGTTACCGTCGTCGTCAAGGACGGCATCAGCAACGGAAAGAAGCAGCTTGACATGGCGGTGAAAGTGGACGCGGAAAACCGCGTGACCGATATCGCCGTGGACTACTGCGCCGATGAGAGCTATCTTGCCTCCATGGGGATCTTTGTCATCAGCCGCGAGCGGCTGATCCGCGAGGTGACGGAGGCGGTCGCACACAACCGCTACCGCTTTGAGCGTGATCTTGTGATGCACGGCTTTGCCAAAGAGGGGCTGCGCGTCAACGCTTACCGATTCCAAGGCGTTGCCCTCTTCAACGAGAGCACGGCAGAGTTTTACCGCAACAGCCTCGCGCTTATCGACCCCGAGATCCGCCACGGGCTGTTTAACCGCCCCAACCGCACGATCTATACCAAGGTGCGTGACGAGGTGCCTGCCTATTACGGAGAATTCTCCGAGATCGACGACTGTATTGTTGCAGATGGCTGCACCTTAGAGGGCAGCGCAAGTCATTCCGTGTTATTCCGCGGCGTGAAGCTCGGCAAGAACGCCGTCGTGCGCGACAGCATTATTATGCAGGGGACGGTGATCGGCGAGGGCGCGGAGCTGGAATGCGTCATTTTAGATAAGGATGTGATCGTGCGTCCCGGCTCCGTCCTGCGCGGTACGAAGGATCATCCGCTGGTATTGAAACGAGGAGAGATCGTATGAGAATTGCAATGGTAGCCTCCGAAGCCGCTCCCTTTGTCAAAACGGGCGGTCTCGGAGATGTGATGCAGGCGCTTCCCGCGGAGCTTGCGAAGCTTCGGGGGAATGAGGTCTGCCTGTTCCTGCCGTATTATAAGCGCATCAAGCAGAACGATGCGATTGAGGTTGAACAGGTCGGCTCCTTTTCCATTGACCTGTCCTGGCGCGAAAGCTATGTCGGTATTCTGCGCCTGAAATCACGCCGCAAGAAATTGCAGGTTTATTTTATCGACAATGACTACTATTTCGGCGCGCGCGGCACGATCTACGGCGACTTTGACGACGGCGAACGCTTCGCATATTTCTCCAAAGCGGTCATGGCGGCGCTGTATTATTTGGATTTCAAGCCGGATATCCTGCACTGCCACGACTGGCAGGCAGCCATGGCGGTCATCTATTGCCGCGCCTTATACGGCTCGTGGTGTCCCGCAACAAAGACGGTATTTACCATCCACAATGTCGAGTATCAGGGCTGGGCGGACACTTCCTTTTTCGACAATACCCTCGGTCTGCCGGAATACTATCGCGGCAAGCTGACCTTTGACGGCGCGATCAATGTGATGAAGGGTGCCATCGAGGTTGCGGACATTGTGACGACCGTCTCGAAGACCTATGCCGAGGAGCTGCGCTATCCTTACTATGCCCACCGCCTTGACGGCGTGCTGCGCGGCGCGTGGCTTTGGGGAATCACCAACGGTATTGATACGACCGTGTATGATCCGGAGACGGATGCCGCACTTGCCACAAACTACAGCGCACAGAAGATGCTCGGGAAGTGGGACAACAAGCGTGCGCTGCGGGAAGAGTTAGGGCTGCGGACGGATACCGATGCACCGATCTTGGCAATGGTCACGCGTCTTGCGGGGCACAAGGGCATTGACCTTTTGTGCTTTATCGCAAACCGCCTGATGGAGCGTGAGGTACAGCTCGTTGTGGTCGGCACGGGGGAAAAGCAATATGAATATGCCCTGAGCGCGTATGCAAGGCAGTATCCCGGGCGCGTTGCCGTGCGGCTGTGCTTTGACCCAAAGCTTGCCTCGCGGGTCTACGCCGGTGCGGATATGTACCTGATGCCCTCAAAGTCTGAGCCGTGCGGCTTGTCGCAGCTCATTGCCATGCGCTACGGCACCGTTCCCGTTGTCGCCTCCACGGGCGGTCTGCGTGACACCGTGCCTCCCTACAACGGCGAGACGCGCGAGGGAAGAGGCTTTACTTTCCAGAGCTATAATGCGGATGATTTTCTCGGCGCCATTGACCGCGCGGTCGGTTTGTATTATAATGACCGCGACCGATGGAACGAGCTTGCCAAGCATGATATGGAGTGTGACTTCAGTTGGCAGGTGCCCGCCGCGGAATATATGCAGCTCTATACAGAACTGATGAGTAAATAAATAAACATCTTAGGAGGATCCATGAAAAAGCAAACACCCAAGCAGGCAGCAAAGCCGCTGCGCGAGGAGCAGCAGCTCGATATGATGAAAGTACTGGACGAGGCGTTGCAGCGCAATTTCGGCAGCACGCTGAACGACGCAACGGAGAAGCAGGTCTACCGTGCGCTTTGTACCGTCGTGCGTGAGCTTTTGAACGATAAAAACCGCCTTTTCAATCACCGGTGCGCCGAAAAGGAGCAAAAGGAAGTCTACTATATGTCGATGGAATTCCTTGTCGGCACGAGCCTTCGCAACAACCTCTTTAATCTCGGCATTGAAAACGAGTGCCGCGAGGGACTGAAAAAGGCGGGCTTCAATATCGACGACATTTACGCCCTCGAGCCTGACGCCGGACTCGGCAACGGCGGCCTCGGCAGACTTGCCTCTTGCTATATGGACGCGGCGACCGGCTTGGCTTATCCCGTGACGGGCTATTCCATTCGCTATGAATTCGGCATTTTCCGCCAGAAGATCGTCGACGGCTGGCAGATGGAGTTCCCGGACAACTGGCTGGAGATGGGCGATGTCTGGCTCCGTGCCCGCGAGGACGACGCGGTCGAGGTCAAGTTCGGCGGCGAGGTGCGCGAGTGGGTCGATAACGGCCGCTTCAAGGTCGCGCAGGTCGGCTATAATTCCGTCATCGCCGTACCGCATGATATGTTCATCTCGGGCTATGACAGCGATGCAGCCAACCGTCTGATCCTTTGGAGCGCGAAGCTGCCGCAGAGCTTTGACATGGCTGCCTTCTCCCGCGGCGACTATGTCCGCGCGCTGGAGCAGAACGCGATGGCGGAGACCATTTCCAAGGTGCTCTACCCTGCTGATGACCATATTCAGGGCAAGCGCCTGCGTCTGAAGCAGCAGTACCTGCTGGTGTCTGCCTCTCTGCAGAGCATCCTCAAAAAGCACTTTAAAAAGTATCATACATTCGATAATTTGGCGGATAAGGTCGCCATCCATATCAATGACACCCATCCGGCGCTTTGCGTACCGGAGCTGATGCGTCTGCTCATCGACGAGAATGACTACGGCTGGGATCAGGCGTGGGACATCACCTGCAAGACCCTGTCCTACACCAACCACACCGTTATGAGCGAGGCGCTCGAACGCTGGAATGTCGATCTGTTCCGCGAGCAGCTTCCGCGCGTCTATTCCATCTGCGCGGAGATCAACCGCCGCCTGATCGAGCAGCTCAATACCGTCTACCCGAACGACTGGGGTAAGATCAATTACATGGCGGTCATTGCCAACAACGAGGTGCGCATGGCAAATCTCTGCCTTGCCGCCTGCCATAAGGTCAACGGCGTCTCCAAGCTGCACACCGATATCCTGCGCAACGGCATCTTCCGCGATTACTGCCAGATCACGCCTGACCGCTTCCTCAATGTCACGAACGGCATTGCATACCGCCGCTGGCTGTGCCAGTCCAACCCGCTGCTGACGGACTACCTGACCGATATCATCGGCGACGGCTTCAAGCGCGATGCTCGCGATTTGGAAAAGCTGATGAAATATCAGGATGACGAGAAGGTGCTTGCCGATCTCGCCGCCATCAAGCACAAGAACAAGGAGCGCCTTGCCGCTCTGATCGCGAAGCAGAACGGCGTGCGTGTCGATCCCAATTCGATCTTCGACATTCAGATCAAGCGTCTGCATGAGTATAAGCGCCAGCTTCTGAATATCCTCCATGTTCTGTATCTCTATCGGCAGATCAAGGCGAATCCGACCGCGCCGTTTGTGCCGCGTACCTTCATCTTTGCGGCAAAGGCGTCGGCGGGCTATATCCGCGCGAAGCAGACCATCAGTCTGATCGTCGCCGTTTCGAAATTCTTGGAGGCGGATCCCGAGGTGCGCGACAAGCTCAAGGTCGTCTTTATCGAGGATTACAAGGTCTCTCTCGCGGAGATCATCATCCCCGCAGCAGATATCTCCGAGCAGATCTCCGTCGCTGGCAAGGAAGCCTCCGGCACGGGCAACATGAAGCTTATGATCAACGGCGCGGTCACCATCGGCACCCTCGACGGCGCGAATGTTGAAATCCATGAGCAGGTCGGTGACGAGAATATCTTCCTCTTCGGCATGAAGGCGCACGAGGTCGAGGCACTGTGGCAGCGCGGTTATGTGCCCACGGAGTTCCTCACGCCCGAGCTGAAGGATGTGCTCGATATGCTCACCAGCGGCGAACTGGGTCAGCGCTTTGACGATCTGGTCAGCTCCCTGCTCACGAACCGCTTCGGTACGCCCGACCCGTATATGACCATTGCGGACTTCAACGATTACGCCCGTGCGCAGCGGGTCGTTTCGGAGACCTACCTCGACCAGCCGAGATTCCGCAATATGTCTCTTGTTAATATCGCCAAAGCAGGCATCTTCTCCTCCGACCGCGCAGTCGAGGAATATGCCGAGAACATTTGGCAGTTGAAGTAATCCCATGCGTATCCTGTACGACAGTAAGGCAGCGCAGTACAAAACCCCGTTCGGCACGCTCCGAACGGGGGAAAACTGCGTTCTGCACATAGCTGTTCCGCTTAGCAGCGGCGCGACCGGCGTGCGCCTTGTGCTGGAAAACTGTGACGGCGCACCGGTCGGGGACTATCCCTTTGCGCCGGAGAAGCAGGAAGAGGACTATGTGCTTTACCGCTGCGAGCTTTCCCTTGCGGAACGCGGGCTGTATTATTACTGGTTCTATGTGACCAAGTCCGAGGGCGGCTTCCGCCTGTTCAAGCAGGGGGACGGCACCAACATGGAGGCGGGGGAGAAGTGGCAGCTCAGCGTGATCCCTGCGGACTTCACCGTGCCGGAGTATGCGCGCGGCGCGGTCATGTATCAGATCATGCCGGATCGCTTCTGTAAGCGCGGAGAGTGCGATCTGACAGACAAGCTCCGCCCCTTTACGATCCATCAGAGCTGGGAGGACACGCCGGAATACCGCCCGGATGAAAACGGAACGGTTTGGAACAAGGACTTTTTCGGCGGGAATTTCAACGGCATTCGCGAGAAGCTGCCCTATTTGCAGCAGCTCGGTGTGGGGATGCTCTATCTGAATCCCGTTTTTATGGCGTATTCCAATCACCGCTACGACACGGCGGACTATAAGCGCCCCGACCCAATGCTCGGCACGGAGCAGGATTTCCGTGACCTCTGCGACGAGGCGCACCGCCGAGGCATCCGTGTGATCTTAGACGGCGTGTTTTCCCATACGGGCAGTAACAGTGTCTACTTTGACGCGGAGGGCGTGTTCGGCGGCGGCGCGGTCAGCGATCCCGATTCGCCGTATCGAAAGTGGTACCGCTTCTCGCACTATCCCGATCAATACGAGGCATGGTGGGGGATCCGAACGCTGCCCTGCGTGGAGGAGCTGGAGGAATCCTACCTAAATTACATCATTAACGACGAGGACTCCGTCGTGGCGCATTGGATGGCGCTCGGCGCAGACGGCTTCCGCCTCGATGTGGTAGACGAGCTGCCCGACGAATTTGTGCTGCGCCTCAAGAAGCGCATCCGTCAGATCAACCCCGAAGCCCTGCTGCTCGGCGAGGTCTGGGAGGACGCCTCCAACAAGCGCGCCTACAGCGTTTCGCGCCGCTATTTTGTGGACGCGGAGCTGGACAGCGTAATGAACTACCCGTGGCGCACCGCAATTTTGAATTATGTCACGGGTGCGGACGACGGGCAGGGCTTTGGAGCGGCAGTGATGACGATTGCCGAGAACTACCCGCCGCAGGTGCTTGCCTGCGTGATGAATCATCTCGGAACGCATGACACCCCGCGTATTTTGACGGTTTTGGGCGATTGCTTTTACGGCCCGAAGGACGAGAAAGCGGAGCGCTATCTGTCTGCCGGGGCGCGGGCCCTCGCCGTTGCGAAGCTGAAGCGTGCGGCGTTCCTGCAATTTACGCTGCCGGGAATGCCAAGCATTTACTATGGCGACGAGGCGGGCATGGAGGGCTTTGAGGATCCTTTCTGCCGCCGCGGCTTCCCGTGGGGTGCGGAGGATACGGATCTGCAGGCGTATTATACCGCCCTTTGCCATATGAAAAACACGCTTGCCGTCTTGAAGAACGGCGATGTGCGCGTGACGGAGGCGGGCGGCGGCAGGATCGCTTTTACCCGCAGCGACGGAAATACGACCGCGACGATTTATGTAAACCAGTCGGAAAAGCCGTGGATCGTCGGCGGCGGAGCGATGGCGTTCGGCTGCAACACGGACTTTGACGGCGCGGCATATACCATCCAAAAGGACGGCTTCTGCATTCTCTTGACCCGGCAGTAACCAATTTGCAAAGCAGCGCATATACCTATATAATATAATGTAGGGACGGTCGCCATCCGCAGATGAGCATGAAAAGGTTTGCTTGCGGAGGTAGTACGCCGTAGGGCGCGACGACCTCGGCGCGCCGGTGCAGGAACTATCAAATGCGTACAAACTCGTTCGTCTGTACTGTCTGCCGCTTCGCGGACGGCACGCCGAGTCGTTAGCGCAGCCGCCTTACGGATGCGGAGTGCCCCTTGCGGGTATGTGCCCTACGATCCGCAGACAAAGCGTCTTCATAAAGTTTTAGATTTAACAGTATAGTAGGGACGGTCGCCATCCGCAGATGAGCATGAAAAGGTTTGCTTGCGGAGGTAGCTCCGGCTCCTTACTTGCAGCTATAATACCGATACGAAAGGAGTTATTCCATGAAGTTTTCCGAATATCCCTATGCGCGCCCCGACATTGCGGCGCTGAAGCGGGAGCTTCAGGAAGCGGCCGAGGCGATCCAAAACGCTGCTTCCGCACAGGAGCAGATCGCTTTGTTTGACGCCGTCACCGCGAAGGCGCAGGAGGTGCAGACCCTCGGCTCTCTTGCCTATGTCCGCAACACCATCAATACCGCCGATCCGTTCTATGAGGCGGAGCGTGAATTCTTTGACGAGGCAGGTCCGGAGCTGGAGGAGGGGCAGCAGGCGGTCAGCATCGCTTTGCTGGATTCTCCCTTCCGCGGGGAGTTAGAGGCGCATTACGGCAGTCTGCTCTTCAAGAATTTGGAGATCGCCCGCCGCAGCTTTAAGCCGGAGCTGATCCCGCTCATGCAGGAGGCAAGCAAGCTTGAGGCGCAGTATCAGAAGCTCTATGCCGGCTTGACCGTGGAATTTGACGGACAGACGATGCCCCTTCCGATGCTGGGCAAATATAAAGAGAGTCCCGACCGCGCCGTCCGCCGCGCCGCCTTTGAGATGGAGGGCAAGGCGTTTGACGCCCACCGCGAGGAGCTGGATGAGATCTATGATAAGCTCGTCAAAAACCGCAACGCGCAGGGCAGGCTGCTCGGTTATGAGAATTACATTCAACTCGGCTATGACCGCCTCGGCAGAAACTGCTACGGTGCGAAGGAACTGAACGAGTTCCGCGAACAGATCGCCCGCGACCTGGTGCCGATCATTGCGGAGGTCAAGGAGGCGCAGCGTAAGCGCATCGGCGTTGACCGCCTGTGCATCTATGATGATAAATTCCGATTCATGGACGGCAACGCCAAGCCAGAGGGTACGGCGGAGGAGATTTTAGCGGCAGGCAAGGCGATGTATCAGGATCTCAGCCCCGAGACAAAGGAATTCATCGAGGAGATGTTTGACGGCGAGCTGTTCGATGTTCTCTCCCGTGAGGGCAAGGCACCCGGCGGCTATTGCACCGCTTTCCCCACCTATCATATGCCCTTTATCTTCTCCAACTTTAACGGCACATCGGACGATGTCGATGTGCTGACCCATGAGGCAGGCCATGCCTTCGCGTTCTACCGCGCGATGCACTCCGATATCCATCCTGATCTCCAACAGCCGACGATTGAAGCCTGCGAGTGCCACTCCATGAGCATGGAATTCCTGACGCAGGACTATCACAAGAATTTCTTCGGTGCGAACACCGCCAAATATGAGCTGGCGCACTGCGAAGACAGCCTTGATTTCATTCCCTACGGCTGCATGATCGACGAATTCCAGCATCGGATGTACGAAAACGAGAACCTGACGCCCGACGAGCGCAACGCCGTGTGGGAGGAGCTGGAGCATAAGTACCGTCCGTGGCTCGATATGGACAATTTGCCCTTCTACGGCAGATATTCCCATTGGCAGTGGAAGCTGCATGTCTATCTGCATCCGCTGTACTATATTGATTATTGCATGGCGCAGACCGTTGCCTTCCAGCTTTGGACGCTTTCCATGAAGGATAAGGACGAAGCGTGGAAGCGCTACCTCGCCTTTGTGGATAAGGCGGGGACGATGACCTTTGCGGAGCTTTGCCACAGCGCCGGGCTGCGCGTGCCCTATGAGCAGGGGACGATCCGGGATGTCGGCGCAGGCATCCGCGACTGGTTGAAGGAAAATGCCTGAATGATCGGAAAGCTCTGAACAGACCGGCGGCGGACATCGGAGCCTGTTTTCGGCGGAAACGGTTTGAGACAGGAGCGCTCCGTTGACCGCAGCGGCGGGCCTGTTCGGAGCTTTCTATGATAAATATACCATATATACCGTATATTCTCTGCAAATGTTTTGGGAAGCTAAAGTATTTTGAATCGAATTTTGAAAAAAACTGATGTTTAGCGCAGGGATTCCTTGGAATTCGCGGAAAAAACGGAATATTAATTTGTGTGAAATGCCTAAAAGCAAAAACAAAAACTGATTGAGTTTTATCGAAAACGCATTTTTTTCCCGACGATTGTTATAAATTCAATTTATCTGTTGATTCTGTGGGCGTTTTGTGCTATATTATCGGAAAGAATTTGTCTTTTCTTGTTTTTCGGTGGTGAGCCTGTGGTTTCAAGAAAATACGCGAAGGACTACCGGCTGGAGCCGTATTTGGATTCCTCGGGACGCATCCGCGACCGTGCGGTATACTGCGGTGCCTATTATGTATTTGAAGCACCGATGCCTGTGATCCGAAGACGAATGCTTTGGCTGATCGCGGCAACGGTGATGTATACCGCCTGCGTTCTGGTACCGCTGCTTATCCCGAACCTGATGACGCGGCAGATGTATGTGATGCTGCCGCAATGCGCTGCGCTGATCCCTGTTTATATGTTCTCGGCTGCGATCTGGCGGATCGCAACGGCAGCCAAGCCGGTCATCCGTGAGCATAAAGAGCGGATCGTCCGCCGCATGCGCATGGCGGTGATCGTTGCGCTGGTGTTCAGCGCGATCAGCCTCATCGGTGCGATAGCTGCCCTGCGTATCGTGGATGGATTGGGCGCAACGGATTGGCTCGTTGCGGTCTGCAGCTTGATCCGGACAGTGCTCTGCGTCCTGATACTGCCGCTGCGCACCGGCTTTCTGATGAAGGAAAGCGAAAGTACTCCGAAGGATTCGGAGCAATAACGGATTCTACCCGTAGTTTCACGGTGGAATAACAAAATCATATAGGAGGATATGAAAATGAAGAAACTGTTAGCACTTCTTCTGGCCCTGTGCATGGTCGTATGCCTGTTCGCAGGCTGCTCCAACGAGCCCGAAGAAACCGTTGCTACCGATCCGAGCTCTGAAGCTCCGACCGATCCCAGCAACGAACAACCGACTGAACCCGCGGACGATTATACCGGTGACGAGAGCCTCGTTATCGCGTATGACAAGTTCTCCGAGAAGTTCTCCCCGTACTTTGCCGACTCCGGCTACGACCAGGATGTCGTAAGCCTCGTCAGCCTTGGCCTGCTGAGCACTGACCGTGAGGGCGCTATCGTCATGAACGGCATCGAAGGCGAAGTCCGTCCCTACAACGGCACTGACTACACCTACTACGGTGCTTCCGACCTCGTCATCACCCAGAACGATGACGGCTCCGTCGATTACGACATCACCATGAGAGACGACCTCGTATGGTCCGATGGCACCCCCATCACCATCGACGACGTTCTGTTCACCATGTACTCTTATGCTGACCCGACCTATGACGGCTCCAGCACCTTCTACGCTCTGCCCATCGAAGGCATGGCTGAGTACAGAAACTCCATGGCTTACAAGGCCGACTACATCCTCTCCCTCGGCGAAGGCAGCACTGACTTCAGCGTTGTCACTGAGGACGAGTACAATGCTTACTGGGAAGCTTTCTATGCCGGCGGCGAAGCTTTCGCGCAGAGCATCATTGACTACGTTCTGAACAACTACGGTGCAGACTACGGCGCAGTTGATGCGATCACCGCTGCTGCTCTGTGGGGCTATGAGCTTCCCTCCAACGACACTGCCGCTGCCGATATGTTCAAGATGATGGTCGAGAACTACGGCTACGACACCTCCGACGACGGCATCAACAGTGAGATCGCTGACATCTCCATCTCCGACTGCATCTATGCAGCTCTGGGCGATAAAGCAGAATCCTACAAGACCGTCATCACCCTGGACGATTCCGTGAAGAACATCTCCGGCATCACCAAGACCGGCGACAACTCCATCCGTATCCACACCACCAGCTACGATGCTCCCGCTGTTTACCAGCTCGGCATCACCATCACTCCGATGAGCTACTACGGCGACCCCGCCCTGTTCGACTATGAGAACAATATGTTCGGCTTCGAAAAGGGCCACCTCGATAAGCTCCGCTCCGAAGAGTGCATGACTCACCCCATGGGCGCCGGCCCCTACAAGTTCGTCTCCTTCGAGAACGGTCTCGTTACCTTCGAAAAGAACGAGAACTACTTCCTCGGCGAGCCGAAGATCGACAACATCATCTTCCAGGAAGTTTCCAACTCCGACCGTATTTCCGGTATCGTTAACGGCACTATCGACGGCGGCGAAGTCTCCTTGAACACCGAAGTCGCTGAAGTCATCAGAGGATACAACACCAATGGTGAGCTGGTTGACGGTGACGTCATCCATACCTCCCTCATCGACAACCTCGGCTACGGCTATGTCGGTATTAACGCCAACACCGTGAATGTCGGCGGCGACCCCGGTTCTGAGGCTTCCTGCAACCTGCGTAAGGCTCTCATGACCGTTCTGGCTGTCTACCGTGACTCTTCTGTCGCGTCCTACTACGGCGAGCTGGCATCCGTCATTGAGTACCCGATCTCCAACACCTCTTGGGCAGCTCCGCGTCCCGCTGACGAAGGCTACCGGAGAGCTTACTCCGTCGATGTCGATGGCAACCCCATCTACACCGCTGATATGACCGAGACCGAGCGCTATGAGGCTGCTAAGAATGCCGCTATCGGCTTCTTGAAGGCCGCTGGCTACACCTTCGACGAGGCTGCCGGTGTCTTCACCGCTGCTCCCGAGGGCGCAAAGCTTGAGTACGAGCTCATCATCCCCGGCGATGGCAAGGGCGATCACCCCGCATTCTCCATGGTCACCGGCGCACACAACACCCTGGCTGAGATCGGCATCAACCTGATCATCAATGACCCGGCTGACTCCAATGTCCTGTGGGATACCCAGGATGCCAACCTGCACGAGCTGTGGACTGCTGCTTGGGGCTCCACGGTTGACCCCGATATGTATCAGGTCTACCACTCCAACAACGTCATCGGCAAGGAAGGCGGCACCGGCTCCAACAAGTACAACATCGCTTCTGAGGAACTCGATGCTCTCATCATGGAAGCTCGTACCTCTGCTGACCAGACCTATCGTAAGTCCCTCTACACCGAGGCTCTGAATCTGATCATGGACTGGGGCGTTGAGCTTGCTACCTATCAGAGAAAGCTTGCTAACTGCTTCTCCGCTGAGCGCATCAACATGGCTACCATGACCCCCGACCAGACTCCGTTCTGGGGTTGGATGAACGATATCCAACTGCTTGAGATGTATTAATTAGCGAAGGCTAATTGAATTTCACCGCTGCTGTGCCCCTTCACGGGGCACAGGCAGTGCGTAAATATCGTTGTATTTACGTCATGATGACATGCCTCCTTTCCGGGAGGCATGTCATCGCGGGTTATAAAAATAAAGGTCGGAGAGGTATATATGTTCAAATTTATTCTAAAGCGCTTGCTGCTGAGTCTGATGATACTCTTCTTCGTGTTATTCATCATTTATGGACTTATGTATTCCCTGCCGGCAAGCTACCCTGAAAAAAGAGCGAGAGAAATGGCCTCCAAGGCAGGCCAGACGAAATCCTATGAACAGCTATTAGACGAAATGAATGCGCGTTACGGCATGGACAAGGATAATGTCTTTGGCGGTTATATGACTTGGCTGGGATCCGCTGTCAAAGGCGATTTCGGCGATAGCTGGACTTGGACGCAGCCTTGTACAAAAGTTTTTACCAGTAGGATCTGGTATACGTTTGCTCTAAATGTCATCGTATTCTTGATAGAAATATCCCTTGCGATACCATTAGGTATTTTAGCGGCACGAAAACAGTATTCTATGATAGACTATACTGTTACTGTTCTTGCGATGATCGGCATATCCATGCCTTCGTTCTTCGTCGCAACGTGTCTGAAAATGATTTTCGGCGGAATTTTGCCGATGTACGGCACGGTCTCACCGGATGCTGCGCTTACAATGACGGAATTTGAACAGTTCATTGATATGGCGAAGCATTTTATCCTGCCGAGTTTGACTTTGATTCTTGTTGGCATGGGCGATCTGATGCGTTATACGCGTACCAACACCCTCGAAGTGCTGAATGCGGACTATATCCGCACGGCGCGCGCGAAGGGTCTTGCGGAGAAGCGCGTCATCAATTACCATGCGTTTAGAAATACACTGATCCCCATTGTCACCATCGTTGGCAATATGCTGCCGGGCCTGTTCGGCGGCGCAATGATCACGGAACAGCTCTTCAGCTTCCAGGGCATTGGTCAGGCATCCTTTGCCTCGATGATGGGCGGCGATATTCCCTTTACCATGTTCTATCTCGGGTTCTCCACCATTCTGACTCTGCTCGGTACGCTGCTGGCAGACATTCTCTATGCCGTGGTCGACCCGCGTGTCCGCGTGAACTAAGGAGGTGCTTTCATGGAAAGAAATAGTTTAAATGAAGCCCTGAAGCGCCGCGGTGAAAACGCGAACAAAAATGTCGGTGAAGAGGCGGGCGGTCTGGATGACAGCCGCCGCGTAAAGGTGCTCTCTCCCGGCAGACTGGTGTTCAAGCGCTTTGTGCGCAACCGTTTGGGAGTGATTGGCTTCTGCATTTTGGTTGCCATTTTTGCGTTCTCATTCATTGGACCGTTTTTCTACTCCTACGGCGAGACACAGGTCTTTACTCACTACAGCATGATGCAGCGCGAGTTTGCGCACGCGAAGTTTAACACAGAGTTTACCCAGAGCGCGATCCCCGATGTGGAGCCTCTGCCCATAAAGGTGAAGCACTCTACGAACTCCTTTATTAAGGAGATGGCAGAGAAGAATCTCACGGACTACACAGTTTCCGCGAGCGAAACCGGCGAGCTTTATGTGCTTGAACAGATCAATGAAAACGTCTATTGCTGGTTCCGCGAGACAGGTACGCAGATTGGCACCTATACTTCTGCTGCAACCATTTGCTCCGATTTGAACTATCTCCGTGATGCAGTATCCGCTACGGCAGATGACGGCACGGCGGTCGATGCGGGACTTTTGGAAGCAGCAAGAGCTGCCTTTAAGACTTTGAAGGGCAGCAACAAGGAAGCGTCCTTTGAATATGAAGGTGAAAGCTATCTTGTGATCTCGCTGGGCAAGCAGGACTTCTCTCTGAAGTATGCCAATTCCGCGATCGAGGGGCTGAGTGCCTCCATGGCGGAGGATGAGGCAGCGCTGATCGAAGCGGCTGCCGCGGCGCTGGAGGACGGGACCTGTTGCTTTGAGTATAACGGAGACCGGTACACTGTTATGGATGTTGAAGGCATGCCGCATACTCTGACGAAGATCACGGGCAGGGAGACTGTCTCCTATTATTCCAATTTGACGCTGAACCTTGCCGATGGGCAGGACGGCTTGAATCGCGACGCGATGAAAACTGCCGCTTTGTCGAGCTTTGCCGGTGATGGCAGCTTTGAATTTGACGGCGCGAAGTACACCCTTGATGCGGTGGAGCTGGGGATCACCAACGAAGCCGGTGAGAGTGTTGCGCTGTTCACTGAGATGTCCGTTGTTGACTCGAACTCCCAGGATACATTCTCCATTGCGTTCAAAGAGGCTTTGAACGAGACTTTGAGCGCGATGAAGGAAACCAACGCAAAGGAAGGCAGCATTACCTGGTCGTTGAGCCAAAAGGACATTGAGAAGGACGAAGAGGGCAATGAAATTTTGGTGGATAAGCTCGACGATAACGGAAATCCTATCTATGAGGATGAGGTTCTTAAGATCACTGAGCTGACGGGCAACTATACCATCACCAGAGAGCTTCCGTTCTATGTCATCGAAAAGTTTGCGCCGATGAGTTCCGAACATCCCTTCGGCACTGATGGTCACGGCATGGATATGCTGGCTCGTATGATGTATGGCGGTCGTGTTTCCCTGATGGTCGGTTTTATCGTCGTCTTTTTGGAGATGGTGCTCGGCATCATCATGGGCGGCATTGCCGGCTACTTTGGCGGCTGGGTCGACACCCTCATCATGCGTCTGGTCGAGATATTCTACTGCATCCCGAGTTATCCGATCCTGATCATATTAGGCGGATTTATGGATGCGTCAAGAATGCCGGCTACAGAACGACTCTATGTTATGATGGCGGTTCTCGGTGTTCTCGGCTGGGCAGGCGTGGCGCGTATGGTGCGCGGTCAGATCCTCTCGCTGCGTGAGCAGGAGTTCATGGTCGCGGCAGAAGCCACCGGTGTCCGTGTGCGTCATCGTATTTTCCGCCACCTTGTTCCGAATGTCATGCCGCAGTTGATCGTTTCCGCGACCAGCGGCTTGGGCGGCGTTATTCTGACGGAGTCCTCGCTGTCCTTCCTCGGTCTGGGCGTTAAGTTCCCGTTGGCAACTTGGGGCAATATGATCGACTTCGTTACCGGTCTGAATGAAAACCTTGCACGATATGTGTATATTTGGCTGCCGGTAGGCTTGCTGATCTGCTTGACGGTTATCTCCTTCAACTTTGTCGGCGATGCCCTGCGTGATGCGTTTGACCCCAAGATGAAGAGATAAGGAGGTATTCCGAATGGCATTGTTTAAGAAGAAAAATCGGGGTGACTCCTATATCTCCGCGAAGGAGTCCCGCCGAATCACAAGGATGAACCGCAAGATCACCAACAAGCTGGAGCATGATCGTGCGGATGCCAATAAGGATCCCGCGCTCTATACCACAAAGATGCGCGACCCGAATAACGTTCTGGAGCTGGAAAACGTCTGTACGCACTTCTTTACAGACGTGGGTATCGTCCGCGCGGTCGACGGCATTTCCTTTGATGTGCCGAAATGCTCGACGGTTGGTGTGGTCGGTGAGTCCGGCTGCGGCAAGTCGGTTACCAGTCTGTCCATCATGCAACTTTTGCAGCGTCCGACCGGCCAGACCGTCGGCGGCGAGATCCGCTTGAATATGGGCGACGGGAAAGCCTATAACATTGTTAACACACCCACAAAGATCATGCAGGAGCTTCGCGGAAACAAGATCTCCATGATCTTCCAGGAGCCGATGACCAGTCTGAACCCTGTGTTCCGTATCGGTATGCAGATCGAAGAGGTCATTAAGCTGCATAATCCCGAGATGTCCAAGGAGGACATCAAAGCGCGTACGCTGGAAATGCTTGAGCTTGTTGGCATTGCCAACAAGGAAGGCGTCTATCGTATGTACCCTCATGAGCTTTCCGGCGGTATGCGTCAGCGTGTTATGATCGCGATCGCACTTGCCTGTAATCCGGCATTGATCATCGCGGACGAGCCGACAACGGCACTCGATGTTACCATTCAGGCGCAGATCCTCGATCTGTTGCGGAACCTGAAGGAAAAGATCAACAGCTCCATCATGCTTATCACGCATGACCTTGGTGTTGTTGCGGGTATGGCGGATTATGTTGTTGTTATGTACGCCGGACGAGTGATCGAAAAGGGCACTGCGGATGAGATTTTCCACCATCCGATGCACCCGTACACCATCGGTCTGATGAAGTCCAAGCCGGTCGTCGGCAAGAAGGTCGACGAGTTATATAACATCCCCGGCAGCGTTCCGAACCCCGTGGATATGCCGAACTATTGCTACTTCCGCGACCGCTGCGAAATGCAGTGTGATAAGTGCAGCGGCAAGTATCCTCCGGAGATCAAGGTCGGCGATACGCATTATGTTTCCTGCTATCGTTTTTTTGATGACGGCGAGATCATGGGTTATCCCAAATCTGTAAGTGTGGAGGATCTGCAAAATGGCTGACGATAAAGTTTTAGAGCAGAAGGCGTCCACGGATAACCGTTTCGATGGCGCAGAGAACGATCCGGATAATCTGCTGGTCGTTAAGAATCTGAAAAAGTATTTTCCGATCAAGTCCAGCTTCTTCCGCGTGACGGTGGGGAATGTCAAGGCTGTTGACGATGTTTCCTTCATCGTCAAGCGCGGCACGACCATGAGCTTGGTTGGCGAGTCCGGCTGTGGCAAGTCCACCATCGGCAGAACGATCCTTCGGCTGCACGAAAAGACAGCCGGTGAGGTTTACTTCAACGGTCAGGAGATATTCTCCCTGTCGAAGTCCGACCTCCGCAAAACAAGACCCGCAACCCAGATCATCTTCCAGGATCCGTATTCCAGCCTTTCTCCGCGTCTGCCGGTCGGTGAAATTATCGGTGAGGCAGTCCGCGAGCACGGTATTGTCCCGAAGGAAGAGTTTGACGACTATATCACCCGTGTTATGGAAGCCTGCGGACTGGCAGAATATCATAAGGATCGCTATCCGCATGAGTTCTCCGGCGGTCAGCGTCAGCGCATTTGCATTGCGCGTGCCCTGGCGTTGAATCCCGACTTCATCCTTTGCGATGAGCCGGTTTCCGCACTGGATGTTTCCATTCAGGCGCAGATCATCAACCTGCTGCGTGACCTGCAGAAGCAGTTCGGTCTGACCTATCTGTTCATCTCCCATGACCTGTCTGTCGTTGAGCATATTTCCGATACGGTCGGTGTTATGTACCTTGGTAATCTTGTTGAGTACGGTAATAAGGAGGATCTGTTTAAGCATCCGCTGCATCCGTACACCGATGCGCTGTTTTCCGCAATTCCGGTGCCCGATCCGGATGTGAAGATGAAGCGAGTGATTTTGGAAGGCTCGATCCCGTCGCCTGCCAATCCGCCTTCCGGCTGTAAGTTCCATACGCGCTGCAAGCATTGTATGGAGGTCTGCAAACAAGAGGCTCCGGAGGAAAACTGGGTCAACGAGACACATTATGTCCGGTGCCACCTCTATGATAAGGGGCGCGAGGAAGAACTGCAAAAGTATCTGAATGAAAAGGCAGTCAGCAGCACATAATATTAAAAAATGGGGAGAGCCATAGGGCGCTCCCCATTTTGCAAAGGAGATCGGCAATGAGTAGAAGAACGAAACAATACGATGATGATGACGGTCGCACGATCGCGCCGATGAACATTGAAGGAATGCCATGGTATGTCGGTCCCTCCGCAGCCGCGTCGAAAGAAAAGAAGAAGCCTGAAAACGGCAAGGAGGAAGAA
>CAMAEX010000005.1:0-21499 GCA_945832065.1 uncultured Clostridia bacterium
GGCAAAAGATCCGCCGAGCGCCGCAGCCGATTTGTTCAGAGGTTCCTTAGTTCTCCGTGATCTCCAGCACTTCCATCGGGCAGGCTTTGGCGCAGATTCCGCAGGCGATGCACTTGGAGGCGTTGGGCATTTCCGGCTCGAAAACCAGCACACCGAAGGGGCAGGCTTCCTTGCACTTGCCGCAGCCGACGCAGAGCTTCTTATTGATCATATACACGCCCGTCTTGGGGTTCTGCGTAATCGCACCGTGCTCGCAGGTTCTTGCACACTTGCCGCACTGGACACAGGTCATCGGGCGCACCTTGCCGTTACGCTGCACGATCTGGATACAGGACTTATCAGGGTGGAATTCCTTATAAAACGCGTTGGAGCAGGCGCGGACGCATTCAAGGCACGCCATGCACTGCGCATCTTTTTTTACGGTCAGTTTTTTCATTTTGCTTCCCCTTTGCAGTTTTTGTGGAATTGTCCCATTCATTATACAATCCGTTTCGAGATAAATCAATCCAAAACGACCGATTTCTGAAAAAAATATGCGCCGTGTATTTTTTTCGCGGCAGCGGATAAACTACGACCGCAAATAAAACCACAGGAGGACAACTATGAAGCGTTTTCTCGCATTGATCTCGGTCACGGCAATGCTTTGCATGCTGCTGACCGGCTGCACAAACGGCGGCAATGTCTCCAAGGATCCCGACGGCTCGATTACCAGCAATCCCGGTGACCGCCAGACCGAAGCTGCCTCGGAGCTGATGCCCACTACGACACACCGCAGCGAACAGGAAAGCAGCACGACCCACTCCGGCAGCACGGAGCAATCCGAAAGCACAAACGGTACGCACAACGGTACAAATGGTTCGAGCAACACGGAGAACACGGAAAACAGCATCGGTGCGCCCCAGAGCAGAGGTTTCCGCAGGTTTTAGGTAAGCGCCAAATCGGGACGAGGTTTTTCCCCGTCCCGATTTTGCATATGATATTACATCGGAATCAGCAGCAGCGTGTTCTCCGGCACGGAGGTGCCCTTTAGGTCGTTTGCCTCCTGAATGGAGCGCACGGAGGTGCGGCAGTCCTTGGCGATCTGCCAAATCTCCTCCTCGGCATCCGTCCTGCGCAGGATCAGCGCGGGTTTTTTGCCGTTCTTCTCTTCCACAGGCGTGATCTCGCCGCCGCAGACTGCATGCAGAGGATGTACCGCGCTCGACTCGACCGTGACGCTTACCGGTGCGCGCAGGGCGATTCCGCCGCTGCCCGCTGCACAGAAGAGTTCACCGCCCACGACCTCCGTTACCCCGCAGGCAGCGTTCTCCGAAAGCTCCGTCTCAAGCTGCACAGACGGGCGCAGGGTCTTGCCGCGCAGCTTCCCTTCGGTATCGTAATACAGAATGTTGCAATTCAGCGGCAACTCGATCTGCGTCTTTTCCTCTGTGCGCTGTTTGCTGGCCTCTTCGGGATACATACACGCGTCAACAATGCTCTCTGCAGGCTCGTCACTCTCCGTGATCGCCGTTTCGCGGAAAACTTGCCGGTCAAGCACGCCGCTGATTTGCCAATCGTCAAACTGCGGTTTCAGCTCCGCGTCGGTGCAGAAGGCATCCTCAATGAGGCGGATGCGCTGCATGCCGCTGACGATGCACTGCGCCAAAAGGTTGACGCTTGTGAGCAATCGCCGGCTGTCGATCTGTCCGTCCGGCTCCGTCTCGGCGGAGGTCAGCGTGAGAATCGTCTGCAAGTCGCTGTCGTCCGATTCCCGCTCCAGCTCCGCGTATTGCGAGAACGGCACGCTCCACTCATGCATATGCAGCGTCTCGTCATCGCTCTCATACAGCGCATGGACGATCAGCTCACCCTTAAACACGGCTTTACTCCCGACGACCCGCTGCTCCTGTAGCTGCGTGCGGTAAAGGCATTTGAGCAGACGCGCAATCGCAGGCTTTCCGTTCGGAAGCTCCAGCTCCTCATTCAGTCCAAAGCTCCGCTCCCCTAAATCGAGCGGCATTTGCAGCGGCAGCTCAACGCGCTTGAGCTGAAGGTTCTCCGCAGGCTCAACGATATCATAGCACAGATGCTTTTTCGGCGCATAGACGCAGAGCGTGCAGGAGATGCCGACGCGCACGAGCAGCTTGCGCGAGTTCAGCGGTCGGGCATCGACACTGCGCAGCGTGCAGCGGCATTGCAGCGTACAGCTCTCCTGCTCTGTGGAAAAATCCCGCCGCACGGAAAACGGGATCTGCGTCTGCACGCACTCGACCTGTCCCTGTTCGCTGACAAACAAGACACCCGCCTGCACCACGCCCGCAACCGAGGCGCTGCCCGCCATACATTCTTCCGAGCGCACGAGCAGGGTGCCAAAGGCATCGACCACGCGCTCTGCGTCGGGATAGCTGTCAGGGATAATGACATCGGCAGTCTGCTCCTGCGAGACCGTCTCGCAGAGGATCCTGCTCATATATTCCAGTTGACTGTCCTGAAACACAAGCTCCATTGTCCTCACTCCTTCTTCGTTCTATGGAACCGTTGAACAAATCCACGAGAGCAGTCGGCGAGAGATTTTGTCGCAAATTGTGGTTTGAAAACCGCAGGCATACTTTGTGTATTTCAAGGTTTTCAAACTGAAAAGTTGCGGCAAAAGATCCGCCGAGCGCCGCAGTTGATTTGTTCAGCGGTTCCAAAAGTATATACGCGTTGTCGGACAACTTTATGCCTGTTTATCTTCGCGTGCAGCAAAGTCCGCCGATCAGCAGTGCCACGCCGATCACGCCGAGCGCCAAGACGGAGGAGAACAGCAGAGAGAGCAGCAGCCCCGCTCCCAATGCCATCAAAGCCGTGCCAAGTAATTCATTCTTCTTACACATAAAAACCGCCCCCTGCTACCCTATGCGCAGGAGGCGGTTGAAATGCGTATATTTCGTTTTTGAGCGCTGTATCTGTAGGGCGGGGACATGTCCCCGCCCTACAAGCATAATACATTCAGGTATGTTTCTATCAGCCCTGCTGCTTATGCTCCCAGAGGCGGATCTCCTTGGCGCTCTCGTACAGGCGGACATAGCTTGCATGGCGTGTCGGCTCTATCTTGCCCTCTTGCAGCGCCGCAAGCACGGCGCAGCCCGGCTCATGGATATGCGCGCAGTCATGATAGCGGCAATGCCCGAGATATGGCGCAAAATCCGGGAAGGCGTATTGCAGATTCTCCTTCAGGATCAGCTCCATCTGCTCAGTGTCAAAGGAGGAGAAGCCCGGTGTGTCGATCACGCAGGTGCCGTCGGGCAGGCAGTAAAGCTCCACATGGCGCGTCGTGTGTCTGCCGCGTCCGAGCTTATCGGATACTTCTCCCGTTTTGATCGCAAATTCCGCATCCATGCAGTTCAAGAGGCTGCTCTTTCCGACACCTGAGTTGCCCGTGAACGCCACGGTCTTTCCGCGCACTGCCGCACGAAGCGCTTCGACACCCTCGCCGGTCTCTGCACTCGTCGGAAAGACTGCAAAGCCCGCACGGCGGTAGACGCCGATGAGCTTTTCACCGTCATTCAGATCGACCTTGTTGACGCACAGGAGAACGGGGACGCCCCGATCCCCCGCAATTGCCGCAACGCGGTCGATCAAAAACGGATCGGTCACGGGGTTCGCACCCGAGGCTAAAATAACCAAAGCGTCTAAATTACTGACAGCAGGACGGATGAAGCTGTTTCTGCGCAGCGCGATCCGTTCAACCATGCCGCGCCCGCGCTCAACGGAGAATTCCACATAGTCTCCCACAATCGGGGTAATATGCTCCTTGCGGAAAATCCCGCGCGCGCGGCACTCCGTCACGGTGCCGTCCGCCGCCAAAACATAGTAAAAACCACTGAGCGCCTTGACAATGCGCCCGCTTTGCAGCTCGCTCATGCGCTACGGTGTCTCCGTTTCACTGCTTGTTGTTTCTTCGGTGGTGGTTGACTCCGTGGGCGGTTCCGTGGGCGGTTCCGTAGGCGGTTCCGTAGTCGGCTCCGCTCCCAACGAGACATCAATCACGACGACCGTTCCCTTTTCGACCTTGGAGTTCGGCATTTCGCTCTGGCTGATGACCTTGCCGTTTTCCACCGTCGGGTCGTACATCTCGCGAACCTCATACATCAAGCCCGCATCCTTGAGCAGGGTGATCGCCTCCATCTTGGTAAAGCCGATCACAGGCGGAACGGTAATCTTGCCGTCACCCGTACTGATATAGACCGTTATGGTATCCTTTTCCTTGATTTGACTGCCGGCAACAGGGTCGGTGCGAGTAACTTTACCCTCCTCAACGCTGTCGCTTTCCTCCTCTAAGAAGATGATGCTCAAGCCAATATCCAGGGCACGCAGACGGGTTTCCGCATTGCTGCGGGTATCGTTCTTCAGGTCGGGCATTTTATTTTGTCCGAGACTGATATAGAGGATGACCTCCTGCCCCTTCTGGAGCTTCTCTCCCGCATCCGGCTCGGTGCGCACGACACTGCCCTGCTTGACATCGCTGCTGTTTTCGTCCTTAATGACGATCTTCAAACCAAGGTTCAGTGCCTCCAGCGTTTTCATGGCATTGGTCTCCGTCTCATTTTCAAGACGCGGCATTTCCTTTTCCTCTGCACCCTTGCTGACGGTCAGCTTGACGGTGCGCCCGCGCTTGACCATCTCGCCCGCCTTGAGGCTTTGCGCCATGACATAGCCCTCTTCATATTCGTCGCTGTATTCATACTTGACATCTCTGACATCGACGATCAGATCAGGATAGGCATTGGGGTCAATATCCTCTAACCGCATACCGACGAAGTTTTCCACTTCAACCTCGCCGTTTTCCATGTCGGAGATAGATTCGCTGTCCTTCGGGTCCTCCGAGCCGCCGCCGACCAAGTTGACGATCAGGACGACGAGCAGGATCACAAACACTGCCGCTGCCGCAACGATGGCAATGGTCAGATTTCTGCGGCGCTTCTGTTCGGCAAGCTCTTTTTCCCGTCTTGCCCGCTCGGCGCGGCGCTCCTCAGGCGTTCTGCCGTCGGGATTCTTTGCCGCCCGCGCTGCCGCATAGCGCTCCGCCTCGGTGCGGGTCATGCCCGGTTTCTGTGAGGCGGGCTTCGATGTCTCCGAAGCAGCCATGCCGCCATAGAAGGTCATGGCAGGATTCTTGCGGAACTCCTCCATATCATGCAGCATCTCCGTGGCGGAGCCGTAGCGTTCATCCGCGTTCGCGCTCATCGCCCGCATGACGATCTGCTCCAAGCCGAGCGGAATACCGGGCATCAGCTCGCTCGGGCGGCGCGCAGTGCCGTTAATGTGCTGAATGGCGACCGAGACGGGCGTCTCGCCGTCATAGGGCGTGCGTCCCGTGAGCATCTCATACATCACGACGCCGAGGGAATACAGGTCGCTGCGGTTATCCACCCGCGCACCCTTTGCCTGCTCCGGCGAGATATAATGCACCGAACCCAGCGCCTCGCGCGTGAGTGTGTTCTGCGCGGATCCGACGCGCGCAATGCCGAAGTCCGCGACCTTAATACTGCCGTCCTTGAGAATCATGATATTGTGCGGCTTGATATCACGGTGGACGATACCGCGGCTGTGCGCGTGCTCCAGCGCCTTGGCGATCTGCATGGAAAAATGCAGCGTCTCGCGCCAGTTCAGATTGATTTTCTTCTCCAAATACTGCTTGAGAGTGATCCCCTCGATCAGCTCCATGACGATATAGTCCGCATCCCCCGATCTGGAGACATCGTAGACACTCACAATATTCGGATGTGACAGCATAGCGACCGCCTGCGACTCAACATGGAAACGGCGGCGGAACTCCTGATTCCGCGAAAGCTCATCCTTCAGGATCTTCACCGCGACCAGACGATTCAGGCGATGATCCAGTGCCCGATATACCACAGCCATGCCGCCCGTGCCGATCACATCGAGGATCTCATAGCGGCTGTCCAGCAATCTTCCTATGTAATTCTCCATGGAAACTCCCTATTCCGCATACGCGGACCCGCTCCAAACGGCGAACGGGTGCCGAAGTGTAATGTATCTCACAATGCGATCAAGACCGAGGTCACATTATCCGGCGCGCCTCGCTCCTTCGCGATCTCCAGCAGGCGCTGGCAGCAGTCATCCTTGCGCGCCCCATGGACTACCTCAAAGAGGATCTCCTGATCCGCCATCAAATTGGACAGTCCGTCCGTGCAGAGCAGGAAGCAATCCCCCTTGACGGCGGAAACACGGAACACATCCGCAAAGACCTGCTTTCCCGTGCCTACGGCGCGGGTGATCAGGTTTTTGCTTGGATGGTTCTTTGCCTGCTCCGGTGTCAGCTCGCCCCGCTGCACCATCAGCTCCACTACGGAATGATCCGTCGTGACACAGGTCACGCCGTCAGCATTGATGAGGTAGGCGCGGCTGTCTCCGATGTTGAGCACAAGCGCCGCCTTTTCATAGACCAGCGCCGCAACCAGCGTCGTGCCCATACCGCTGTATTCCTCACTGAGCTGCGATTGCTCAAAGACCGCGATATTCGCCAGCGATGCCGCACTGCGCAGCATCCGCTCCGCCTCCTGCGGCGTATGCTCCGCCGAAAAGGAGCGTTTGACCTCCTCGGAGAACACCTCGCTGGCAAGGCGGCTTGCCACATTGCCCGAGCGAGCGCCGCCCATGCCGTCGCAGACGACAGCCAACAGTGCGTTTTCGTTGAGCCGTTCAATGCGGTAGGCATCCTGATTTTGCTCCCTTACATTACCGGTGTCAGTCAGTCCCCAGACCTCCATCGACCTCACTTCCTTCCGTTTTCCCGTTCAAAGTTGCGGCGGAGCTGTCCGCAGGAGGCGTTAATATCGCTGCCGAGCGTTCTTCGCACCGTCGCAGGAATGCCGTGCTGCTCCAACGTCTGCTGAAACGCGCGCACCGTCTCCGGCAGGCTGGGCTTCAGCGGACTTTCCGCCACATCGTTGAGCGGGATTAAATTCACATGCGCGGCGATCCCGCGCAGTTTTTTGATGAGGATCTGCGCCATCTGCGGTGTATCGTTGACATCGCGGATCATGGCGTATTCAAACGAGATGCGTCTGCCCGTTTTCTCAAAATAGCGTTTGCACGCATCCAGCAGAACATCTACGGGATATTTTCGGTTAATGGGCATGATGCTGCTGCGCACCTCGTCTGTCGGCGCGTGCAGCGAGACGGAGAGCGTCAACTGCAAATTTTCCTCTGCCAAACGGTCGATCTTGTCCACAATGCCGCAGGTCGAGAGGCTGATATGGCGCATGCCGATATGCATACCCTCCGGCGAATTGACAAGGTGTAGAAAGCGCAGCACGGTGTCATAGTTATCCAGCGGCTCGCCGATGCCCATAAGAACGATATTGGAGATCGGAAGCCCGGAGTCCAGCTGCGTAAACAGCACCTGATCGAGCATTTCAGAAGGTGCCAGCCGCCGCACCAGACCGCCCAAAGTGGAGGCACAGAACGCGCAGCCCATTGGGCAGCCGACCTCTGAGGAGATACAGACGGTGTTGCCGTGATGATACCGCATGAGGACGCTTTCCACACAGTTCCCGTCCGTTAGACGCCAAAGATACTTTATCGTTCCATCCTTTTTGGATTCCAAGCGGCGGGCAACGGTGGGATACGGCAGCGCGTAATTCTGCGTCAGCTTTTCCCGCAGGGACTTCGAAAGATTTGTCATCTCGTCAAAGCTCCGCGCACCGCGATGCAGCCATGTATAGACCTGCTCTGCGCGGAATTTCGGCTCGCCAAGGACTGCGGTAAACTCCTGCGTCAGCTCGGCAAGGGTCATGGATTTGATGTCCTTCAAGGCTTCCTCCTGAATTTACAGATAAAGAATCCGTCCGTGCCGTGATCGCACGGCAAAAGGGTCGTCATTGCGCCGGACGGGATGCCGGAATTCACGGGAAATTCCACCGTCTCGGCGGTGAAGTCGGGGTGCGTCCGCAAAAACGCCTCCGCGACCGCTTCGTTCTCCCGCCGCAAGACGGTGCAGGTGCTGTAAAGCAGCACGCCGCCGCGTTTGACATAGTCCGCCTGCTGCCCTAAGATCGCACCTTGCAATGAGGGCAGGCGCTCCGTTTCCGCAAGCGGCTTATAGCGGATATCCGGCTTTTTTCGGATCACGCCGAGTCCCGAGCAGGGCACGTCCGCCAGCACCGCGTCCATTGCTTCACGCCATTCTTGAACCGGCTCTGCGGCATTTTGCAGACGCGTTTGCAGAACGGAAATACCGAGCCGCGCTGCGCCGTTTTCGATCAGCCTCAGCTTGTGCGGATGAATGTCGCAGGAGATCAGCTCCCCCCGATTTTGCATTGCCATAGCAGCGGCAAAGCTCTTGCCGCCGGGGGCGGCGCAGCAATCGAGCACGCGCATGCCCGGCTGCAGGTCGGCGGCACGCACGGCTAAATTCGCCGCCGTATCCTGCGCGTAAAACAGCCCCTCCCGATAGGCGGGAAGCTGCTCGATATTTCCCGTGCCACTGACGATCAGGCAGTCGGGAAGATACGGGTGCGGCTTGACCTGTGCACCGGCTTCCAGCAGGGCATCCCGCACCTGCCCGGTGTCCGCACGGAGGGTATTGACTTGCAGCACCGTATCCGGCGTTTCGTTGTCGCTCCGCATCAGCCGCTCTGCCTTCTCCTGCCCGAATTCTTGCACGAACAGTGCGGCAAGCGCCTGCGGATGGCTGTAGCGGATCGCAGGATCGGCGGGCAGCTCCAATGGCTGCGCCCGCAGGATCGTGCGCAGAACACCGTTGACCAGCCGCGCAGCGGTAGGGTTGGCAAAGCGTTTTGTCTGCTCCACCGCCTCGTTAACGGCGGCGGAGGCAGGAATTTTATCGGTAAATTCCAGCTGATACACCGCAAGGCGCAGGATATCGCGCACCACGGGCTGCAATTTCCCCCGCGCGAATGCGTCAATGCGGTAGTCCAGCAAAATTCGGTTTTGCAGCACGCCGTAGCAAAGTCTGCTTGCCAGCGCCGCCTCTCGGCGATCCATATCGGAAAGCCGCTCCTTGAGCGCGCCGTCAGCCCATGCGCCGCCCTTGCGGCAGTCGATCAGGGCAAGCAGCGCGGCATCTCTAGCAGTTGCCGCCATATTATAATTCGATCGGATGCCCACGGAAATAGTCCGGCGCGGGCATTTTTTTGCCGCCGTCGGCTTGCAGGCAGGTAATGACCGCCACATCCCCGCCGCCGCAGGCGATCTCCAAGCCCTGTTTGGTGAGCGCCAAGAGCGTTCCCGGGGCTTTTTCGGTCTTCTTCTCGGTCGGGCGCACGGCGTAGATCTTGAAGCGCTTTCCCGCAAGCTCTGTCGTCGCCACGGGCCACGGGTCGAGTCCGCGCACATGGTCGATGATCTCGCGCAGGGAGCGCGTCCAGTCGATTGGGCAAAGCGCCTTTGTCAGCATCGGCGCAAAGGTCGCCTTTGCATGCTCCTGCGGGGTGCGTGTCGCCGTACCCGCCTCGATGCTGCGCAGGGTGTCGCACAGCAGACCGCCGCCGATCTCGGCAAGGCGGTCGAGTAAGCTTTGGGCATTCTCATACGGCGCAATGGGTGTCTTGCGAATCTCGATGATATCGCCCGCGTCCATCTCCGCCGCCATATACATCGCGGTCACGCCCGTCTCGTCCTTGCCGTTCAGAATCGCCCATTGGACGGGGCCGGAGCCGCGCAGCTCCGGAAGGATACTCGCGTGAATGTTCACGCAGCCGAGGCGCGGAATGTCCAGCACCCGCTGCGGTAAAATTTTACCGTAGGCGACAACGGCGATCACATCCGGCTGCAACGCGCGCAGCTCCTCCACAACCGCGTCGTCCCTGAAGGTCGTCGGCTGAAAAACGGGCAACTCCGCCGCAAGGGCAACCTTTTTTACCTCGGACATTTCCAGCTTCATGCCGCGGTTCTTCGGCATGTCTGGCTTTGTATACACCCCGACGATCTCGAAGGTGTCCGCAAGCAAGCGTTTCAGGCAGGTCGCCGCAATATCCGGCGTGCCCATGAATACGACTCTCATGCTTCCTCCTGCCCCGACTGTATCGCATCGATCTCCTCGTCCGTCAGCTTGCGGTAGGCGATCTCGGTATAGATGTGCCCGTCCAAATGGTCGCACTCATGGCAGATGCAGCGCGCGATCAGCTCCTCGCCCTCCATCTCGAACCAGTTGCCGTCACGATCCTGTGCGCGGACCTTGGCATAATTCGGGCGCTTGACAAGCCAATACTCGCCGGGCACGCTGAGGCAGCCCTCCATGCCATCCTGCTCGCCGCTTGTCTCGACGATCTCCGGGTTGACCAGCTCGACAATCTCGTCTCCCGTATCAATGACGACCACACGGCGCAGAATGCCCACCTGCGGCGCGGCAAGTCCCACACCGCACGCCTCTATAACCGTCTCCGCCATATCGTCCAAAAGGGTATGCAGCTTATCGTCAAATTTCGTCACGGGTCTGCAAACCTTGTGCAGCGCAGGCTCGTCCGCCGTCAAAATCTTTCTCAGTGCCATAATACTCTCCTATTCCACGCCGTTAATGTCGGCATATAGTCCGACCTCCCGCGTTTTCTTTGCAAATTCGCGCACCAGATGTGCAACGAGCTGACGGAGCGTGCGCGTATTGCGGCAGCTCAGCGTCAGACGGCAGCGATAGTGATAGTTGACTCTCGCCACCTGCGCCGGCGCGGGTCCAAGCAGCTCCACCTGCTCTTCGCGATAAAACGCGGAGCAAAGCTGCGCCCGTAGTTCGGCGGCAAAGCGCTGCGCCGTCTGCCATACCTGCTCCTCCACACGCCCGTGAAAGGTCACGGTGATCAGGTCGCGGAAGGGCGGACAGCCGCGCAGCTCCCGCAAGGGCAGCTCCTGCCGGTAAAAGGTATCGTAATCCTGCCTTGCGGCAAGCTCGATCACTTGGTTCTGGGGCGTCATCGTCTGGATCAAAGCGCGTCCGCCTGTCTGACCGCGTCCGGCGCGTCCGACGACCTGCGTGATCATGCTGAAGGTCGTCTCGGCGGCGCGGTAGCTGCCGACATAGAGCGACATATCCGCGTCAAGCACGCCGACCAGCGTGACATTTTCAAAATTCAGCCCCTTCGTGACCATCTGCGTGCCGAGAAGGATGGGGATCTTCTCTTCCTCAAAGCGGTGCAGCAGCTTTTCGTGCGTATTGACGGCAGAGACCGTGTCCGCGTCCATGCGCAGCACCTCGCTCCGGGGCAGCAGCGCCGCAAGCTGCTCCTGCACCTTTTGCGTACCGAAGCCGATCTGCTTCAAATGTCCGCCGCAGACCGGGCAGCGCGCCGGCATCGGCTCAGAATGCCCGCAATAGTGGCACATCAGCCGCCCGTTGGCATGGTGATAGGTCAAATTGACCGTACATGCGGGACAGGCGGGCACATACCCACAATCTACGCAGGCAACCATGCGGCTCGTGCCGCGGCGATTCAAAAACAAAATGGACTGCTGTCCTTTTTCCTGATTTTCCCGCAGCGCAAGCAGCAACGGCTCGCTGAGCGCGGTGGGATTCCCCTCCTTTAGCTCCCGCTTCATATCCACGATCTCCACCGGCGGCAGTGCCATGCGGTTATAGCGGTTACGGAGGGTATATAGACAATAGCTCCCGCTCTTTGCGCGGTACATCGTCTCGACGGACGGCGTGGCGGAGCCTAACAGCACCAGCGCGTTTTCCTGCGCGCCGCGGTAGATCGCTACCTCCCGCGCGTGATAGCGGGGCGAATTTTCGGATTTATAGGTGTGCTCCTGCTCCTCATCGACGATGATGAGTCCCAAATTTTGCGCAGGGGCAAAAACGGCGGAGCGCGTGCCGAGAACAACTCTCGCGTCTCCGCTGCGGATGCGCTTCCATGCGTCATAGCGCTCCGTAATGCGCAGTCCGCTGTGCAGCACCGCAACACCGTCTCCGAAGTGGGCGGCAAACAGCGCTAAAAGCTGCGGCGTAAGCGAGATCTCGGGCACCAGCAGGATGGCGGAACGGTCACGCGCTAAACAATCATAGATCAGGCGGATATAGACCGAGGTCTTTCCGCTGCCGGTCACGCCGTAAAGCAGCGCAATGCCGGGCTTTTCCTGCGCGCTCTGTCTGACCAAGCCGTCAAAGGCGCACTGCTGCTCTTCATTGAGAATCGGCGGCGCTTGCGGGGCGGTAGCAGGCAGCTCCGGCAGGCGTAGGCGTTCCTCCTCGATAAAGGAAAGATAGCCAAGCTGCTCTAAACGGCGGAGCGTCGCACCCGTCGCACCCGTAAAATAACAAAGCTCCTTTGTGGCACACTCCCCCAGCGTCACCATCAGCTCCAGCACCGCCGTTTGCAGCGGCGCGATGCGTTGCTTCGAGGCGGCATATTGCAGCGCCTCCTCGGAGGATACCGTCAGCAGCGCGATGCGCTCGGTCTTGTCCTTGACGCGTCGGCTGCGGTCGCTGTGGCAGCACAGAAGCTTCTTTTTCAGAAGATACCGCAGAGCTTTGCGCAGCGGCTCCTCATCATACTGCTTTCGCAGTATGGTAATATCCGCGCTGCCGCCGAGATCGGCAAGGGTCTGCATCACGCTTTTTGCAACCGGCTGCCGCGTGATCGCGCGCTCCCAGTCCGCATGGATGATCTCATAGCGTTCCTTTTCCTGAAACCAGACCCCGGCGGGCAGGATCGCCTTGACCGCGTCGTAAAAGGTGCAAAAGTACCGTTCGCGCAGAAACGCCGCAGTGTGCAGCATCCGCTCGTCAAGCAGCGGCCGCTCCTCCAGCGCTTCCAAAACAGGCTTCAGCTTGCTCTCGTCTCCCTGCGTCAGCGCCAAAACGATACCCTCACAGCGCTTATTAGCGCGTCCGAAGGGGACGCTGACCCGCAGACCGACCGAAACATACAAGCCGTCTGGCACGCGGTAGTCATAGGGCTTGTCGATGGCATAGATCGCAGCGGAAACGGCAATTTTTGCGATCATCGTCAGCCCTCCTCTCGGTTACAGGCGGCGTAAACGCCCGTCTGTGTTTGTTAGTCCTTGATCGACGCGACAAGCTTACCCTCTGCAACCTCTTGGATCGCAAGGGTGACGGGCTTCTCCGGCAGCGGCTCGTGGAAGGTCTCAGACTCGATAGAGATCT
Source organism: uncultured Clostridia bacterium (assembly GCA_945832065.1). Classification (GTDB taxonomy): domain Bacteria; phylum Bacillota; class Clostridia; order Oscillospirales; family Oscillospiraceae; genus JAZOXB01. The sequence continues at coordinate 13,106 of CAMAEX010000005.1, forward strand.
GACGCGCACGGCGGGCGACCACATTGACCATCAGATAGCGGCTGTCGATATGCTTCAGCAGCTCAGACATTGCGGGATATAACATATTATATTTCCTCCTTCAGTTGGATCTTCCGATAAGGCGGGCGGCAGCTTTCCGCGCTCAAAATCGCGCAAAGCTCATCCGCCGCGTGAGTAACGGAATCGTTGATGATAATGTATTGATATTGCTCGGCGAGGGCGCATTCCTGCAAGGCGATATGCAGCCGCAGATCCGCAACCTCGGGCGCGGTATCGCCTCTGCCGTTCAAGCGTCTGCGCAGCTCTTCGAGCGAGGGCGGCGCGATAAAAACGGAGATCGCTTCCGGCAGGCGCTTAAAGACCTGCAAGGCACCTTGGACGTCAATCTCCAAGGCAACATTCTCGCCCCGCGCCGACGCTTCCTTGACGGGTTTTTCCGGCGTGCCGTAATAGTTGCCGGCGTAGAAGGCGTGCTCCAACAGCTCGCCGTCCGCGATCATCTGCTCAAAACGGGGCTTATCGACGAAGTAATAGTTCACGCCTTCGACCTCACCCGGTCGGGGCGGCCTTGTCGTAGCAGAAACGGAGAATCGGAGCGACGGGTCTCGCCGCATGACCTCCTTTAGGATCGTCCCCTTACCGACGCCGGATGGACCTGAAATAATAATAATTCTGCCCTGTGTCACTGTGCATCCTCCTCGCTGCATTCCTCGCCGTTTTTCGCCTGTAAGCGCCGCGCGATCGCCTCCGGCGTGATCGCCGAGAGGATGACATGGTCGGTGTCCATAATCAGCACGGCGCGGGTCTTTCTGCCGAAGCTGGCGTCGATCAGCATGGCGCGCTCCTTTGCCTCCTGCACCAGCCGTTTCACCGGCGCGGAATCGGGGCTGACCACGCTCAAAAGGCGCTCGGCGGAAACCATATTGCCGAATCCGATATTGATCAATTTCATAGCGGTCACTCGATGTTCTGGATCTGCTCGCGGATCTTTTCCAACTCCGCCTTGATCTCTACCACATTGCGCGCCTGCTCGATATCATTGCCCTTAGAGCCGATCGTGTTCGCCTCGCGGTTCATCTCCTGCAGGAGGAAATCGAGCTTTCTGCCGATGGCGCCACCTTCGGAAAGCAGCGCTTCCAATTGGCTCAGATGGCTGCGCAGGCGGACGGTCTCCTCGTCCACCGCGATCTTGTCGGCAAACAGCGCCGCCTCGGTCACGATGCGGCTTTCGTCGATCGACTTGTTTTCCAGCACCTCTCGGAGCTTATTCTCCAAACGGGTGCGATATTCCAGCAGCGTGACGGGGCTGCGCTGCTCTACCTTTTCCACGAAGGAAAGGATCACCGCCGCGTGCGCACGGACATCGGCGGCAAGCGCCGCACCCTCCCGCTCACGCATGGCGTTATAGGCGGCAAGCGCCTCCTCGGCAACAGAAACGATATCCGCCGTATTGCGCTCCTCATCCTCCTCCGGCTTCTCTACAACAAAAACCTCCGGCAGGCGGGAGAGGGACATTGCACTGATATCGTCGCGCACGCCGTAATCTGCGACGAGGGTACGCAGCGCGTTCAGATAGCCCTCCAACACGGGGCGGTTGAGCGATACGCGGACATTTTCCTCCGCCGTGGCATTCACGCCGACAAACACATCGACCTTACCGCGCGCAACGCTTGCTTTTACCGTCTGCTTGACCGCGTCCTCCGCATAGGAGAAGGCGCGGGGCAGCTTCACGCTGCAATCCAAAAAGCGATTGTTCACGGAACGAAGTTCTACGGTGATCTCGCGTCCGTTCAGCGTTCGAACAGCGCGTCCGTAGCCCGTCATACTATGGATCAAAACAGTTTCCTCCTTTTAACGGCAGCAATCGCACAGGCAGTTCAGGCACATCAGCGTGCTGCAAAGACCGCAAAGGTCATCGCCCTGACTGGAACCGTATTCCTGCTGTCGGTAGGTATACGCGCCGCCGCCGGATGCAGCGTTCGCGGCGTTGCGGTATTCGTAATTTCCCGGGTCCATATTGCAGGCGATGCGGAAATTCTGCGCCGCCTCGTCCATCCAGCCCCGCCGCTGGGCAATCACGCCGCGCAGATAGTACCACTCGGCGTTATGGGTCGCGATCCCGTCTAACCTTGCCTCCGCGGCATCGAGTCTGCCCTGTCGGATCAGCTCGCGCACCTCGTTCAGCTCCCCTGCGGAGGACTGCCCTTGGTAGCTCGCGGAAGCGGAGGAAGCGGAAGCACTGCCGCCCTTCATCAGGGTGTCATACGCCTCGTTGATCTCCTTCATTTTTTCCTGCGCAAGATCCGCCAAGGGGTTGTTGGCATAGTTATCGGGATGATATTTTCTCGCTAAGTCACGATAGGCTTTCTTGATTTCGTCCTCGGAAGCGCCGTGCGGCACGCCCAAGACCTCATATGGGTCTTTCATTCATTCTTTCCTCGCTTCTTCTTTCGGAAAGTACCGGCGGCTACACTGTGCAGCACCGCAGGCAGTCCGTAGTAAATGATATTCTTTCTGATCTCGTCATCGGCCGAGACAGGCAGAAGCTCCAGCGCGGATGCTGCCATGCTGATGGAGGCATCCACAGTATCCATGAGACGCTGCTTGTCCCGCTCCGAAAGCCTGCCTTCCTGCAAGGCAAAGCGGTATCGTAATGGATTATAGCTCCCGCTGTGCTCGTCCTTTGGCAGATCCTCCAGCGCATCGGTCAGGTAGAGAAAGCGCCCCACATGATAAAGCAAAAGCTCCGTTACTCTGCGCTCTCCCTCGTCCGTTCGATATGCCGCGCACGCCCGCAGGAGGGCGGCAAAGGCGTCCGCCGCGCGGTCGATGCTCGCGCAATGCGCCTCCTCTAAGGCTTGCAGCCGCGAAAGCTGTTCGGCAAATACGGCGTTCTCCGCAGGGCGGCGTTCCCTTGCCTTTTGATATGCCTTGCGGTACAGACGCTGGGCTGCTTTTGCGGCAAGCTTACGGAAATACCTCCCGTCCCGTGCCGCGTCGCGGAGCTTCCAAACACTTAACAGAACTGAGAGATCCGCCGCGTAGGTCATCTCCCTGCCGTCCGGCAGGCAGTCTTTTTTGCAAAACGGTCTTGCAGGGCAGCAGCAGCGCTCCGTTTGTGCGCCCTCGCCGTCGTGCAGGACAAAGTATAGAAAGGTCATATCATAATTGACCAGGAAGCGGGCGCGGAAGCCGTAATTCTCCTTGAGACTCCGGCAAAGACCGCAATACGCTGCCCGATAACGCGCTTTCCCCTGCTCCGAGAGCAGGTCTCTGCGGGGTAAAACATATCCAAACATGATTATTTCACAAATCCAATGATCGTATAAGCAGGCGGACGCTTCTTCAGCTTGCGGTCGTACACTACGGCAGGAAGCAGTCCGAGGACAAAGCCGCCGACACCGATTGCCGCCGACCACCCGCCAAGCGTATAAGCGGCGAGATAACCGATCAGAAACAGCAGCAACGGCAGCAGATACAGCAGCGCCGCCGAGAGCAGCACCATGCGGCTCTCGGATTCGAGCCATACGATATCGCCGCGCTTTGCGTTCATGGGATTTTCCGCAGCGACACGGAGCGTCTGCTCCACCGCGCCGCAGCCGCCGCATTTATGGCAGTCACCGCTGCACGCACTCTTGCGGGCAATCAGCACCTCCGCCCGTCCGTCAGGCAGGAGCGTATCGACCGTTGCCTTGGTGCGCATCGTCAGTCTCCCGTCTCCGGTACGACCTCAATGATCTGCACCGTATAAGGTCCGCCGATCACACCCGCCGTAGTCGTTGCAGGCAGAGAGACCTGCAAGGTCAGGGTTTTGGTCGTCGGGTCATAGTCGTTTTTCATATCCGCAGTGATTTTGATGTCCTCTGCGCTCAACGCATTGACAGCCTCTGATCTGCCTCGCACTTGGATGACAACGCTCTGCTCGCCGAAGCCCATCGTTTCATCGTCATTCAGGCGGGTAATATCCGCGCAGGGGATGGTAAAGCTTTTTGTGGTCAGCCCGTTAAAACGCAGTAGGATCTTGATGGTAGAATCGGTGGCACGGTTCGTCACACCCGCAGGCAGGTCGGGCGTGATGGTCCATGTCTTTGAACCGACAATCTTTCCGAGATCAATTTCAAGGATCTCAATATCCTCCAAATCGCGCAGTGCTTCCTCCGAGCCGGTCAGACCAATGGTAGGCGGGTCGATGGTGCAGGTCACATCCTCCTCCGTCGCACCGCCGCCGGCAATCAGCTTGACTTTCAAATTGACCTGCTTGTATGCCAAAACAGGCACGGTCACCCGCACAGTCGGCGTAGAAACCGTGACATATTCGCTCAGGGAAAGCTCCTCGCCCTCCTTGTCAACGAAGCGGTATTCCATATCCTCGCTGATATTCTTGGTCGCGTCCGTCAAGTCCACCGTCACAATCGCGTGGTCGATCTTCCCGACCTCTTCGGAGGGACCGCTGACCGCGAGGGTTTCGGTGCTCAAGACCGCGGGGTCGCGGACATAGCCGGAGGCAAGCTCGCCCACATATTCCACCGTTATGGGGATCTCCGGGCGCTCCTTATATTCACTCACCTTTACCTTGATCTTATTGGAGCTTGCGCTGACGAGGCTGATATCGCCCGAAGCCACGGTGGAGGGCGGATCGAGCGTCCAGCTCACCTCATATTCCCCGGCGCGGTCGATGTTGCTCACATCCGCGACGGCCTCCAAAGACGAGCTGTTCAGCTCCTTGAGGTCGGAACGCCTGCCGGAAATCTCAACGGTCACTGTCTGCCCCTCGCCGCCTGTCAGCATCAGATTATTGCTTGTCAGCTCGCCCGTGCCGACGATACGCACCTTGATATCCGAGATCCGTGCGGTATCGTTGGGGTTGACCACCGTGACGGCATAGAACCACAGACCGATGGACACCAGCAGCGCCAGCAGGAAAGAAAGTATCTTATGTTTCTGCATCCTTACCATCCTTTTCTCTGCGTTTTTTCCGCAGGAGCTTCACGGGGTTCCACGTTTTCTCGTCGGTCTTGGGCGCAAGCTCATTCAGCAGCAGCTTTTCCAGTGTCTGCGGCGCTAAGTGGCGCTTCAGCATCCCGCCGACGGCAACGGAAATGGTCCCCGTTTCCTCCGAGACGATCACGACCACCGCGTCGGAGACTTCGCTCATACCGATGGCAGCGCGGTGCCGCGTGCCGAGGTCGCTGCTGATGTTGCGGTTCTGTGTCAGCGGCAGGACGCATCCCGCCGCCGCGATCCTTTCGTTTCGAATGATCACCGCGCCGTCGTGCAGCGCTGCCTTTGTGAAGAAGATGTTGCGCAGCAGCTCGGAGGAGACCTGCGCATCGATCACCGTGCCGGACTTCTGATACTCCATCAGCGAGGTATCCCGCTCGAACACGATCAGCACGCCCGTGCGCTCTTTGGACATTGTCTCACAGGCGGAGACCGTTTGGGCGATCACGCGGTCGATCTCCCGCTGCTCCTCCTTCATGGAAAGCACCTCGCGCAGAGACTTTCCGCCGAGCTTCTCCAGCATACGGCGCAGCTCCGGCTGGAACATAATGACCAGCGCGATCAGACCGATCTCCAAGATCTTGTCGAGCAGGTAATTCATCAGGTACATATTGAGCAGTTGGGTCACGACGGTCAACGCCAAGATGATCACGATACTCTTGGCGATACGCGCCGCGCCCGTGGTCTGGATCATTGTGATAATGCCGTAGATAATAAACGCAACTACCAGAATATCAATGATGTCCATGATCTTGATCGTGGGCAGCATGGCTGTGAAATCCTTGAAAAAATCGAATATAGCATCCATAAGCAAAACTCCGCTTATACTTTATTTCAATGATTATATCCGATTTTCGCTCCAATAGCAAGTAGGAAACTTTGCTTTTTCGGTCGCGCCGAAGAGTTTTTTACACAGGTGTGCAAATTCTCTTATCTCTTGTGTCGTATTAAATGCAGAAAAGCTTGCACGCACCGTGCCGCTTTCCTTTGTGCCCGCGCTCTCGTGCGCCAGCGGCGCGCAATGCAGTCCGGCACGGACGGCGATCCCGTATTTGCTCAAACACGCTGCTGCCTCCTCACAGTCCGTATTTTCGACGGTGAAGGAGAGTACGCCGCTCTGCTTTTCCCCCGTGTAAAGGCGCAATTGCGGAATCGTGCGCAGCTGCGCGGTCAATTGCCGTAACAGTCGCTGCTCATGCCGCAAGATTGCCTGCGGCGTTTTTGCGCGGACAAACCGCAGTCCCTCCGCAAGCCCCGCAATGCCGCAGACATTGTGCGTTCCCGCCTCCAAGCGGTCGGGAAGGAAATCCGGCATTGCCTGTTCGGCGGAATTGCTGCCCGTGCCGCCGAACAGGAGCGGCTGTCCGCCGTCTGCACACAGCAGAATTCCCGTCCCCTGCGGGCCGTACAGCCCCTTGTGCCCGGGCATGGCGATGAAACACGCCCCGGTCTGGGTAAGGGAGATGGGCAGAAGCCCTGCCCCCTGTGAGGCGTCGATAATCAGCGGGACGGCATACTGCCTGCACAGCGCGGCGATCTGCGTCAGCGGCAGGATATAACCGAAGACATTCGACACCTGCGTGCAAATCGCAGCCTGCGGCTTTTGCCGAAGCGCGTCGTCGAACGCGGCAAGGGCATCCTCCTGCGAAAACAGACGCGTTCCCGCCACCGTCACTTGTGCTTTTTTCGCATACAGCGGGCGCGTGACGGCGTTATGCTCAAAGCCCGAGATCACCACGCGCCCGCCCTCCGGCACAAGCGTTTCGATGGCGAGATTCAGCCCATGGGTGGCGTTCATCGTAAAGACCACCTGCTCCTCCGTCGCGCCGAACAGCTGCGCGGCAAGGGTGCGGCAGTCAAAAACGGTCTGCGCCGCCGCTTCCGCCGCCGCATAGCCGCCGCGTCCGACACTCGCGCAGCGGCGCATTGCCTCCTGCACGGCGCGGGCGACACGCGGCGGCTTTTGCAGTGTGGTCGCCGCGCTGTCAAAATAGGTCATTCCGTCACCTCCCGCCATTGTCCGTTCTCGTCCTTGCGGTAGATGCGGCTGTATTGGATCTCCGCCTGCTTAAGCGCATGCTTTGCGCGCGCCGCAGTGTCACCCCGCACCCGAAGGCTATAGCCGCAGCCCTGCTGCTGCAATTGCTTCGGCGTGCGCACGGTAAGGCTCTGGATCCCCATCGCCTCGAGGATGCGGCTGCCTCGCATTGCCGTCGTCACGGAGCGGAAGGTAAAATAATCGTCATACATTGAAGCAACCCCCCACACCATCGTATGGTGTGCCGCAGGGGTTTGACACGCTTCGTCAAAAAATGACAGTCTGCCGCCAAAAGTTTTTACGGAACTTAATACAAACTTAATTTCTTTTGGGTTATAATTTTAACAATTCTCGGGTAGGATATAAGTGTACTTGATGATTCTCTTTTTCATTTTCCCCTCTATACTATATGGATTCCGCAGACAAGCGACCCTTGTCTGCGGTTTTCTTTTCTTTACAAGGATCCCCTCCCGTGCTATACTCCCAAATAGTAGGGCGGTGACATATCCCCGCCGGTGCTGGAACTACCGCCCACATACAAGCTTCCCTCCCCTGTCATTGCGAGGCGCTTGCGCCGTGGCAATCTCACGCAGGAACTACCAACTGCGTACAAACCTGTTATCCCGTACCATCTGCCGCTTCGCGGTCTTAGGGGACATGTTCCCGGCGTACATTCACTGTTCCATGAAAGGTGGTGCTTCTAACGAAATTTACCGTCAAACCGAAAAACGGTTTTGCCGCTGCTTCCATGCTGCTGATGGCGCTTTCCGCCGTGCTGCGGCTGATCTATTACCCGCAAAAAGACCTTTCCTGCGCGGATCAATGGGTCTATCTGTACCTGCCGCTGCTCTCCGCCGTGCTGTATATCGCATTTTTGCTTCTGTGGGGCAAACGGACGCTCGTGCCGCTGTGTCTGCCCGTCGCGGGCGGCGTGGCGTTTTTCATCCTCAAGGCGTTCACCTTTGCCTCCCCGCTGCACACGGCACTGTGCTGCGTGCTTTACGGCGCAGTACTGGTGCTGACCTGTCTGACCTTCTGCGGCATTCTAAGGCTCAAGTACCTGCTCTATCCCCTGTTCGGTCTGCCGCTGCTCGTCCACGGGGCAATGGATGTCAATGAGCTGTTTTTTGCCGCCGAGCGCACACCGCTTTCGGAGTTTCCGCCGGAGGCATCGGTGCTGTGCATCATGGCTGCCCTGCTGTGCCTCGCCATTGCGATGCAACAGCCCAGCCAATCGACTGATAAGGGAGACGCTTCATGAAAAGCGTCTCCCTTCAGCGTGTCGAAAAAGTCCCCGCCGTGTCATTGCGAGGAGCGAAGCGACGTGGCAATCTAATAAAAAAGTTTCGTATTCG
>CAMAEX010000006.1:0-21339 GCA_945832065.1 uncultured Clostridia bacterium
AGGTCTCACCCGCGGCTTTTTCGGCATAGACCGTGAGATTATCCAGGTCGGCGCCAGTTTTCACCGCATAGCCGTGAGCATCGGTTTTACGGATCACAAGGGTACCTCCGATGGCGCGGCCGCCGCCCAGATTGACGAGCTTCACGTCGCCGGAGCAGGTGATGTCTGCCGCGCTGGCGATCGCCGGGTAGTCGGTATTCGCGGTGACCGTAACATCCTTCGCGCCGGTAACGGTCAGCGTGCTGCCCGTGACCATAGCGGTGCCTTTGTTGGTGAGCGTAACGTTGCCAGAGCAGGAAATATCCGCATTGACGGCGATTGCCGGGTTGTTGACGTTTGCGGTGACCGTGACATCCTTTGCGCCGGTGACGGTCAGCGAGGCGGATACCGCCAAGCCGTCGCCGCTGTTGACGATGGAGACATTGCCGGAGCAGGAGATCACCGTCGTACCCGAGATCACCGGGCTGCCGCCGGCTGCCGTTACCGCGACATTCTGCGCGCCGTTGACGGTCAGCGAGGCGGATACCGCCAAGCCGCCGCCGCTGTTGGCGAGCTTCACGTCGCCGGAGCAGGTGATGTCCACCGCACCGGTGAATGCCGGATTGTCGGACTTGACTGTGGCGGTAACATCCTTTACGGCGAAGACTTTCAGGCCCGCGGAGATGGTGGAGCTTTCGGCACTCAGCACCACGTCTGTCGTACCGTTGCCGGAAATTTCCAGTGGCATCACGGTGTACCCGGCATCGGTCAGAGTGCCGGAGACGGTGAGGGTGTTGGTCGCCGGGTCATAGCTGACCTTGCCGTCGTTGACGCCGTCAGCCAGAACATCGGTATAGTTGACCTCGTCGACCTCCACGCCGTTGACGCTGACGCCGTAGCCGGCGGCGCTGCCGAACTCCACGAAGCTGTGGGTCGGGCTGTATTCATAGGGGGTGGTAGAGGGCGTGAAGCCGTCTTCCATCCCGGTGCGCCACGTATAGCCGCCGTAACCGGACAGGTCGGGCTGCGCATTCAGGGCGGAGTGATTCTGCGCGCCCTCGTACGTGTTGTGGATACGCACATGGCCGTCGGAGACATAGAGACCCGGCACATCCTGTACCGTGGGCTCTCCCCCGGAGGGGGTGTAGACCATAGCGGTAAAGATGCCGTAGCTGTTATCGTCCGCACCAAAGCAGATGACATTCAGGTCGCCGCCCGTGACCTGCACGGCGTGGAGTCTGGACGCCTCGTCGGTATACGAGGATTCTGCGTATACGCCGAAGCTTATTGCATCGCTGTGCTTGCCGATGGCAAGGAGAGAGGCATGGTCGGAAATGCTGACGGTTCCGCCTTCATCCCAACTGTAGGCATAGACACCTGCGCTGCAGCTCGTGCTTTCGCCGCCGGTGGCCTCCACGGCAGCGTCGCCGGAGATGGAGAAGCTCTGCGCATCGCCGTAGGAGTCAATGCCGGTGGACCATGCCGCCGCGCCGGACCTGGCGATGACCTGACCGCCGGTGGCGGTGAAGGCACCGTAATTGGAGATGCCGGTGCTGCTGCCGCCGTCGACGGCGCCGGCTTCGGCAATGACGGTGCCGCCGTCGATCCGGGCGTTGCTGCAGGAGATGCCGTAGGTCTCAGGCATATTGCCCGCTGCCGTCCCCGAAGTTGCGGTAAGCTCGCCGCCGCTGACGGCGAAGTCGTCCGCATAAAGGCCGATGCTCCACGCGGAGGTTCTGCTGCCGTCATATTCCGCATCCCTGCCGGTAGCGGTGACGCTGCCGCCGCTCAGCCGGAAGCCGCCCCAGTAGGCATAGATGCCGATGCTCCATGTGGCGGAGGCTGCGCCGGCAGCAATGACGGTGCCGCCGTTGACGATGATGTCGGCTTCTTCGGTTGCGATGCCGAGGCTCCTGCCGCAGTCGCCCGTGACGGTGCCGCCGGTGGCGGTGACAACGCCGCCGTTGATCGTGATATTGCCCGGCGTGCTGTACAGGCCGGCGCTTGTGATGTCGCTGCCATTGCCGGCGCCGCCGGTGGCGTTGACGACGCCGCCGTTGACGGTGATGGCTCCGGCGTTGATGCCGGCGCTGACAGCATCCGTCTCAGTCACGGCAATGCCGGTGGCGGTGAGGCTGCCCTTCTGCTCGCCGGTGCTCTGGGCGTAAACGGTCAGCGTTCCGCTGCCCGCAATACCGCTTCCGGCGGTCAGGCTGCACTCATCCGCCAGAATCAGATGTACGTCGCCGCTCAGGGTGACGGCATCGGGGATGGTCACTTTTCCCTGCGCCACATACCAGCCGCCCTCCCAGACGGCGGCGTCGGCGGCCAGGACGGTCGCCGCGGCGCAGGTCTGCGAATTGCCCTCGGCGTCCAGATAATCCACCGCGACCTTTCCGGTGTCGTCCCCGCTGCCCAACACGACCTCATAGGTCGCGCCCTGCTTGGTGCTTTCGTTAAAGCCGTTCAGGTTCAGCCGCAGGGTGACATCGGTGGTCTCCGTGAGTTCAACGAAAATGTTCGTGTTGCTGTTGTAGACCGCCTCGCCTGCTGCGCCGCCGGCGCCCCAGTTGTCTGTCCACGAGCCGTTGGCGGCAAACTTGAACTGATAGTCGCTGCCGGCGGGAACCTGCGCGTAGGTGATCTCGTAGACGCCGGGTCTGACCTCGGTCATTTTGTTTTCGTCCGCAGCGGGATCCCAATTTACGCCGTTGAGCCATGCGCCGTCGCCGTTGCCTACCACACGGATGGCATCAATATCCATCCAGGTCTTCTCCACGGCGCTGATGCCCACGATACCAATGGCGTGGGTGGTGGCGTTAAAGGTGACGGTCACATCGCAGACGGCAGAAACATAGATCGCAACGTTCATGTCCTGGGCGTTGCCGTACCAGTTCATCGTTCCGTCGGAGCAGGTCTCAACGACCTTGATCGGATACTCGCCCGGCTGGACGCCGGTGTAGGTCTTTTCGTACAGACCGGTATCCGCATTGAGGGTCATGAGGTTGTTGTCGTCGGCGGCGTCCCAGGCGGAACCGCACAGCTCCGCAACGCCCGCCACGCGGTAGGTCTCGCCCCCCGGCGTGATCTCGGTCGTGCCGTTCTCGTCGGAGAAGAACTTGCCGCAGAGGTCACAGGTCCAGTATTCGCTGCCGCCGTCCTCGGTCTTGGTCAGGCTGTGACCGGCAGCGGAGATCTTTACAGCCTCTGCCGTGGTCTCGGTCGTGCCGTTCTCATCGCCGAACAGTTTGCCGCAGACGGAGCAGGTCCAGTACTCGCTGTTGCCGCCCTCCGTGCAGGTGGGTGCTTTGGTCTCGGTCTTGGTCAGGCTGTGGCCGGCAGCGGGGATCTTCACGGCTTCTGCCGTGGTCTCGGTCGTGCCGTTCTCATCGCCGAACAGTTTGCCGCAGAGGTCACAGACCCAGTATTCGCTGTTGCCGTCCTCGGTGCAGGTGGGTGTCCTGGCTTCGGTTTTCGTCAGAGTGTGCGATGCGCAGGCAACGCGGCTAATGCTGTATTGCGTTTTTGACGCGAGGCTCTCCGTGCCAAGCGTGTATCCGGCGGGGAGAATGATGTTCGCTGTAGACACAGCGCTCGACGAGGTGTTGTAAATCGTAATACCGGTCGGGTCGCTTAACGCGGAAAGATCCACTGTAACCGTATTTGTGGATAACTGGCTGTACCCGATCGTACCTTTCGCGCCGCCGGTAAAGGTGCCATCCTTTACGGTCAGCGTTCCGTTTTTCATTGTAATGACATGATCTCCGGTAGAGGAAAGGGCGCTGCCATTTTGAATGACCATAACACAATCATTGCTGTAATTGGACTGAAGCGCCTGCGTCGTACCGGTAACCGTCGCGTTGTCAAGGGTTAATGTTCCCTTTCGCGCAGCGATGCCGGTACCGCCGCCGGTAACCGTCACATTCTGAACCGTCAACGCGCCGCCTTCCATGAAAATACCGGTCTTTTTGCTGTAAGCCTGAACGGTGCCGCCCGATGCGGTATCCGTAAGGAGTACATTTGCCGTAGAGCCTTTGGGCAGCTTGAACACATATGCGCCACTTAGACCACCCAGGGAAGAGACCGTCTTTCCGTTGAGATCGATCGTAAATGTGCCCTGTGTCACTTCAATATTCTTGCTCAACTCTACGCTTTGCAGCATTTTAACCGTAGAGTCCGAAGAAGCCTGCGCCGCCGCAATGGCCCCTTCCAGGGTTGCGTAGTCTGTTGTTACCCCGCCGCTGGTGACAGAGGCAACATCGCCGGCCCCTGCCAGCGCTGTCGTGGGTAGCAGGCTCAGACACAAGGCCAAAGCCGTCAGGATGCACAACAGTCGTTTTTTCATAGTTTTCCTCCTTTGTTTGATACCGCTGCTCCGGGCGAGTTTCCCGACCAGACAATTTGAAGTATATTAATACTGTTTTACAATATAAAACTTCTCTTGAAAGAAATCAAGATATGCGGGACGAATAGCATAAGATCGGGACGAAATATTTTTAGTTGGGACGAATGATGTGATACATGATAAGCGCCCGCAGGCGCAATACAGCGGGCAACCGCCCGTAGGGCGGCTCTTAGCGAGTCTCAGGCGTCACAGTGTGCCTTAATCACGATATGAGTGTGCGCAGCACACGGGATTCTTGATGAAACTTTCTATTCAAAATCAGTATCAGTTTGAATCCAGCAGCTTCCCGAAATAACGCATCAGCGCTTCGGGGGCTTCCCTGCTGGTCCGTATGTAATTGATCTGTGAAATATCGGACAGAATGCAGCCGCAGTGCCCCCGGAAGGTGGGGAAGCAGGTCACCCGCAGATAGGTATCGATCTCCGGGCTGTAATCAACGACCTCCAGTGTCGCGCCGTAAAGCGCCGCATGTTCATAGGCACGAAGCCACTTGTCATCCATGTCAGGGAACAGACTGCTGAACGTGCTGCCGATCAGCCGATCCAAAGTCACCTTTTCCAGAAAGGCCAGGGCCTGATTGCCGTAACGGAAGATCCAGTCCACCGCCCGACGTTCGTTGTTGAACACCATTTCGATGTCCGCAAAGGCAATCGGGAGATCATCGAAGCACCGGTAATGGGCATGATAGGTTTCTTCTGTGGGGATATTCCCCTCGCTGAAGCGGCTGATGATCAGCTTCTGCTTTGTCTGAAATTGGGCAACAATCGCACTCCTGTTCCGTACGGAATAGGGCAAAAACTCCCCGCTGGTCAACTCAATGACATTGGTGATGTCGTGTATCGCCATCACCGCCACCAAACAGCCGCGGCTCACCTTGAGAAAGCTGTCGCCCAGAGTCTTCACGAGATCATTTAGTGTGACCCTTGTCTTGTAGCACTTTCCGCTGGAAGTGTGTATCTGGGCATAATTCTTTTTCATCAGAACGTAGAGAACCGTGCCGATATTGAGCACGATGTCCCTTTTGTCCGAACGGATGGTAATGTGATTCAATTCCGACATATCCGGCACCTCCGTGTTTTTAATTTGTGCATCCGGGTGTTTGTCCGCTTTTCCACTCGGATTATACCGTATTTCACACGCCCCTTCAACCGCCTGTGCCCTGCGCAGCCTGGGAGAGCAATATGTCGGGAGCGGCGCTGCGCTCCTGCAAATGGACGAAATACTTCTGATAAGAAAGAGACTGTCTCACAAAAAGGAAGTGAGGCAGCCCCGCGTTCAGTGAAGTTCCGCAGCTTTACCGAGAAGGGTCGCAAATGCAGCCCTTTAATGGATGGCATTGTTATCTCGGAAAGTATTTAGGTGGCATATTTTACTTTGCAAAATATTATATAATCATCTTTCTGTCAAAGCGAAAGGCTCACTTCACGGAAGCATTGCTTTTCCGCAGCTCTTCCACCGTTTTTTCGGTCAGCGGATGACGCTTCCACGGCGCGATTTGCGACAGCGGAATGAGCACAAAATCCCGCAGATGCATTTCTGCATGGGGAATATGCAGCGTCGGCGTGTCAATTACCATGTCGTCATACATAAGAATGTCCAAATCCAAGGTTCGCGGACCCCAACGGATCTCCCTGACGCGGTTCGCCTCCTGTTCAATGCAGTGAAGTACCTCCAGCAGCTCCTCCGGTGCCAGCATGGTACGCAGCTCCAGTGCGCCGTTGAGGAAATCGTCCTGCTCCACACCGCCGTAGGGTGCGGTCACAAGATAATCGGAAACCTGCTTCACCTGACAGTCCTTCCGTTCCTGCAAACGCCTCACCGCCATGTCTAGATGGCCTTTTTTGTCTCCCATATTGGAGCCGAGGGCGATATACGCCGTATGCCAGCCTCTGCTGATCTCCACGGAAACCGTCTCCAACGGAAGACCGATGGGTGCCCACGGCTTTTCCAGCTTCAGCTCTACCTGCTCGATCAGCGGGAATTCCAGCAGCAACGCACAGGCAAGCTGCTCCGCAACGCTTTCCAGCAGCTTCCACGTATGCTCTGTGACAAACGCCTGAATATAATGGCTGGCTTTCCCGTAATCAATCGAAAAAGCAAGTTCATCCGTCAGTCCTGCCTTTCTGGTATGGGTATGCAGGACGGCGGAAATCACAAATTTTTGCCCGAGCGCGTTCTCCTCCGGATAAACGCCGTGCTTCGCGAACACTTCCAAATGGTGTATCGTAATCTTATCCATCGTATCTTTTACCTGCCTAAAACAGCCTCAGTCATCAGAATCGCTCGTTTGTTTTCCTTTACATCATGCACGCGGACAAAGGCGCAGCCCTTCATCACGCCGATCACCGTCGTCGCAACCGTTCCTTCGACGCGCTGATCCGCCGGAAGGTCAAGCGTCAGCCCGATCACGGATTTGCGGGAGGTTCCAAGAAGGATCGGGAAGCCAAGGGTATGCAGCATGTCCACATGGCGGATCGCGCTGAGATTCATCTCATAGGTCTTTCCGAAGCCGACACCCGGGTCCAAAATGATCTTGTCGTCCGCAACGCCCGCGTCCCTTGCGATCTGAACGCAGATTTCCATATCCTTTATCATATCTTCCATAAAATCCTGATAGACGGCTTCATGCCGGTTATGCATCAGACAGCAGGCAGCGCCGTATTGCGCAGTCAACTCCGCTACCCTGCCGTCATGGCGGAAGCCCCAAATATCGTTCACCAAATCTGCACCCGCCTGCAGCGCCGCCTCCGCGACCTTGCTCTTGTAGGTATCGACGGATACGGGGACATCAAAGCGTTCCTTGACCGCTTCGATCACCGGAACCACGCGGGCGATTTCCTCCTCGTCCGAGATCACCGTATGTCCCGGACGGGTGGATTCCCCGCCGATATCCACAATATCCGCGCCGTCGCGAGTCATCTCCTCCGCATGGCGCAGCGCGGCGTCCATTTGGTTAAACATTCCGCCGTCCGAAAAGGAATCCGGCGTCACATTGAGGATTCCCATAATATAGGTATTGTGTTTTACATCAAATTCTCTGTTGCCGATTTTCATAGTCGTCTCCTGTGATGCTCGTCAGTATTCGATCCAAATATTTTTCTTTTCCTCCGGCCAGTTACACGCCTCCCGCACCGGGCACGCAAAGCAGAGTCGGGATTGTTTATCCGCCCGATAAAGATAGGCGCTCAGGGCTTCGGTACCCGCCGCGTCTTGTTTTCTATGCACCGAGACAGCACTTTGCACGGACTGTATTTCTTCGGCAGTGAAGCCGCAGTCCTGCATGATCTCTCCCGCAAGCCGCGCGCCCGCAATGTCGTGGGGCGTTCCGCTGACGAGCTGCTCATACCTTCCGATATCGTGCAGCAGCGCAGCGGCATAGATCACATCTTTTCCGAGCTTTGCGCCGTCCTCCAGGGCGTAAATATACATCAGCCTTGCCACGTCCAAAAAATGCTCCATTGTGTGACGGCAGAAAACACGGGTTTCCTCCGCTTCTTGCAGGTTTTTCCACAAGGTCTGAAACAGCGGGTGACTCTGTATGCGGTGAACGCGCTCCATATCTCTTATCGAATGCTCCATGTTTTCAGCAATGCACCATCTGCAAGAAGGTCTGCTGCAAAGAATAGTCCTCCGCGAACGCGCCCCGCACGATCGTGGTCACCGTCTTGCTTCCCGGCTTCTGCACGCCTCGCATGGTCATGCACATATGCTCCGCTTCGAGCATCACCATGACCCCCTTGGGCTTCAGATATTTTTCCAAAGCGTCTGCGATCTGCGCCGTCATATTCTCCTGAATCTGCGGGCGTCTTGCAAACACCTCCACGGTACGCGCAAGCTTACTCAAACCGGCAACGCGCCCATCCGGAATATACGCCACATGGGCCCTACCGTAAAACGGAAGCAGATGATGCTCGCAGACGGAATAAAAGGTGATGTCCTTTTCCAAAACGATATTGTTATTAATCGCCTGAAATTGCTTGTTCAGGTGCGTGGCAGGATCCTCATAAAGGCCTCCGTAAATCTGCTCACACATCCGTGCAATACGCTCCGGCGTTTCCAGCAGTCCCTCTCGCTCGACGTCCTCGCCGATTCCCTCTAACATCAGCCGAACACCCTGTTTGATTTTTTCATGATCCATCATGTCCCATACCACCTTAAAATCGTTTCGGGATGTCCGCAATGCCTCAGGTGCGCAGAAATTCCGGCAAACAAAAAAACACCCCGTTGTGAATCAATTCGGGATAAATAATAGTATATCCCTTCACAATCGAGATGTCATTCATCTGTGTGTTGCAACGGGTGCGAATTCCATATCGTAAGACGAGCTTTTCGTTTCCGCGGCAACTCCCCATCCACCGAACACTTGACGCATGGAATCCTATTTTGCATATTATTTATCTGCGGCTATTATACTATGGTCGCTCCGAGAATTCAACCCATTTTTGCACAGCCCGCAGAAAAAGTATGGGCAATATTTCCTTGAGAAAAGCAATTCGCAGCGACCAATCAATAAGGCTCACAAAAAGCATTGGAGAATGTGAATCTCGCCATATACCGGCTTCCTGAGAGGCAGCAGACTCCGGGGCTGCGTTGAAATTGAAGAATCAGCGCGCAGTGTTCCTGACGCGACCATATCAAGGGACCAAGCTTGTACGCTCTATTCCTGTTTGCCCCATGTCACCGTCTTCCCGTCGCTTGTGAGAACGATATCTCCCAGTTCATCCGTGCGCAGGATGGTTGCATCCGCGTCCTGCAGACGTGAAATGACCGTTTCGCTCGGGTGTCCGTAGCTGTTCTTCTTTCCGACGGAGATCACCGCATACTGCGGCATGACTTCATTCAAGAATCGGTAAGAGGTGGAAGAATCGCTGCCGTGATGCCCGACCTTGAGAACGGTTGCCGAGAGATCAACCCCGGATTCCAGCAGCGTCTCCTCCGCCTCGTATTCCGCGTCTCCCGTAAAAAGGAAGCTAGTCTCGCCGTAGACGACTTTCAGAACGATGGAGGAATTATTTGTCTCAGCCGCCTCCGGGTCACAGGCGAGGATATCCACCCGCGCCGCGCCGAGGCGGAAGCTGTCACCCACCGTGGGAACCGTCAACTCGGCGCCCTGTTCTGCCGCAGTGCGGGAAAAGGTTTGAAAACACTCGGAGTCATACTCCGTCACGGGAGAATAGACCGTCCCGACCGTGCAGGCGTGGAGCGCGGCAGAGAGTCCTCCAACATGATCCTCGTGCGCGTGGGTGCAAACCACATAGTCCAAGTGGGTGATCTCCCGCTTTTCCAAAACGGTGTAAATGATGTCGCTGTCCGCCACATTGCCGCCGTCGATCAGCATTGTCTCGCCCTCACAGAGAACGAGTGCGGCATCCGCCTGTCCGACGTCGAGAAAGACCACGGAAAAATCGGGATCCTCCGGAATCGGCTCCGTTTCCTTCCACGGTGTTCCGCTGACGAGCAGATAGACGCCCCAAAGTGCAATAGCAGTCAAGGCGACGATCCAGCTATATTTTGAGGGGCGCGAAGCTTTTTTAGAATTTCTTTTCGGAAACCTACCGTTTTCGACATACTTTTTCTGTTGCATATGTTATCCTATCCTCACAGCTTATCCAATGCGAGCACACTTCATAGTTCGGCGTGATCCACGCTGATCCTACAACCGGCTTGCCCTCCGATCTCGGAGGGCGCTTTTTTTACGATTCCAATATGCCGTACTTCACCTTGACACGGTCGAGCTTTTCAAGCATCGGCTCTCCGAAGATCCAAAGATAGATCACCGTTGCCGCCGCGTGGACGACATCGACGGGAAAGCCGCTGACGCAGTATGCCAAAACGCTGCGCCACGAAAGCGCCGTATACCATGTAAAGGCGGAGGAGACATTCATAATGATGCCGTAGACCGCGATTGCCATCACCGCGCCGAATATCGACAGCGACACCCGCCCTCTGCGCAGAACGCCGCGCCGGTACAAGACACCCGCCAAGAAGCCCACCAGTCCCATTGCGAACATCTGCCACGGTGTCCACGGTCCCTGCCCGAAAACGATGTTGGACAGGAGCATGGAAAGCGCGCCGACCAAAAAGCCGCCCTCCCCGCCCAGCGCCACGCCGGAGATAATCACAAGCGCCAGAACGGGCTTAAAATTCGGCAGCGCATAAAATGCCGTGCGTCCCGCAACCGCAAGGGCGGAGAGCGCCGCAAGCAGCACCAGCTCCCGCGCGGTCGGCCCGCGCCGCTCAAACAGAAGCACAAAGGGCAGCATGATCTCAAATAAGACGAGCAGCGAGATAAACAGATAGCGCCGTCCGTCCAAGAGAAACACGCCGCACAAAATCGTCGCGGGCACGGCAAGCAGCGCGATGCCGAAGGTCAGCCATGTCCGCCGCGTCAGGCGCTGCTTTTGCGCAGTTAACGGCGCTCGGTCGCTTTTCCTGCTCATGCAGAGCATCAATATCACAAGGGAGATTGCCAAAAGCACATACTGCGCCCCCTGCGGAAGCGGTCTGAAAAAGGTAAATTTCAGCGGCGTAACAGTCTGCAAAAACAGCAGCACGGCGAGCACAAGGGAGACTGTTGCAAGCGTCAGCCGCCACCAGGGCAGCGGTTTTACCGTGAGCGGCGCGGACTGTGCGGCGGGCGCAGTCTCCCGCTCGTCATCATCCGCCGAAAAATCCGACACCTCGATACCGCAGGCATTCGCCAACTCGGAAAAAGTCACGGCATCGGGCAGAAGCTTCCTCGAAATGCGGTTGGCAGCCGTGGTGTAGAAGCTGTTACCGGAGAAAAATGCGGTCGGCGTACCCTCGGCGGCGATCGCGCCGTCAAACATCAAAAGGCAGCGGTCGGCATACTCCGCGCAGAATTCAACATCATGGCTGACCATAATGACCGTTCTGCCGCCATCCAGCAGCCGCCGCAGGATCGCGGCAAATTCGCGCTTGAATTGCGCGTCCATGCCCTTGGTCGGCTCGTCCAGCAGGAGAATGTCCGGCGAAGCCAGCAGTATTTTTGCCAAAGCGCAGCGCTGCTGCTCACCGCCGGAGAGGTCATAGGGATGGCGGTCGAGGAGGCTTTCCAGCCTGCATAATTTTGCCGTTTCCGCAATTTTTGCCTCTCGCTGCCCCTTGTCCGTTCCGCGCAGCAGTTCCTCCAACTCCCCCCGCACCGTCGCGCGGACAAAGAGCGCCTGAGGGTCCTGCGGCAAGAGAGCGACGCGCAGTTTTCCGTCTTTCCACACCTTGCCCTGCTGCGGACGGTGCAGTCCCGCAAGGAGCGAGAGCGTGGTCGTTTTTCCGCTGCCGTTGCCGCCGAGCAGGGCGGTAAACTGCCCCCGGAGGAATTGGCAGGAGAGGTCACGCAGCACCTCCGCGCCGTTTTTTTCATAGCGGAAGCGGACGCTTTGCAGCTCCAGCGCAACACCCTTGCCTGCCCGCAGCGCGCGCGGCGGAACGGGCATTAGGGGATGCGCTTCGGCGTAGTCGTTGAGCCAGCGCCGCGCCTGACTGACCGTCAGCTTTCCGCACAGGCGCAGGGGCGTCGGCATAGAGGCATACAGCGGGTGACGCAGGGCAAGCAGCGTTTCCGCCGCCTCTGTCGGCGTGCCCTCCGCAATCACGCGCCCGCCGTCCAAAACAAGCACGCGGTCGGAAAGCGGCAGCGCCTCCTCCAAGCGGTGTTCGCTCAGGATCACCGTCGTGCCCAGCTCGCGGCGGATGCGCCCGACTGCGTTTAAAAACTCCGATGCGGCAATCGGGTCAAGCTGCGCCGTCGGCTCGTCCAAAAGCAGCACGCGCGGCTGCATCGCCATGACGGAGGCTAAATTCAAAAGCTGCTTCTGCCCGCCCGAAAGCTCGGAGACATTTTTATAAAACCAATCCTCAATGCCGAAAAACGCTGCCATCTCCGCCACCCTTCTGCGGATAACGGGAGTCTGCATACCAAGGCTCTCTAATCCAAACGCCATCTCGTGCCAAACCTTGTCCGTGACGATCTGATTGTCCGGATTTTGCAGCACAAAACCGATCTCCGATGCCTGCTGCCGCGCATCGAGTTTAGCGAGCGGCTGCCCGAAAAAGTCGATCTCTCCCGTCAGCGTGCCGTGCGGTGTGAGGGCGGGCTTTAACGCGCGCAAAAGCGTCGATTTCCCGCTGCCCGATGCGCCGATCACGGTCAGGAATTCTCCCTCCGTAACGCGAAATTCAATCTGTGACAGCGCCCGGAGCGTCTGCTCCGGATAGGTAAAGCTCAGATCCTTGACTGTGATATCCGCCATTGTACCGCCTCCTTTGCTTCATACATTACGGGGAATGCCGCCAAAAGCGCAAACGCTGCTGCAGACAAAACCGTCCAAAAGTCTCCACTTCCCTGCATCACGGGATAAAACTGCCACGAAAGCTTACCGGTCAACACAGCAAGCAGCACCACTACGCCGAAAACGAGCAAATACGCCAGCGCTGCGCCGTCTCTTACCGTAAAGTGATAAAGGGAAAAGGCGCTGCGCTTCGGCAGTCCGTAGCCGCGGCTTTTCATCGAGTCGGCGGTATCGAGCGCGTTTTCCAGCGACCAAGTGATCACTATGGAGATCACGCGCCCCGCATGGCGCAAGCCCTTGCTGTCGGGGCAAAGGCATTTCTGCGCTTCAGACACCTCCCGAATTCTGCGGAGCAGTCTCGGAATGAGCCGCAGCCCCATCGAGATCGTCAGCGACAGCGCAGGGATCACGCGCCCGAACAAAAACACGAATTTATCCGAGGTAATGACGGCATTCCACCCGACGAACCAAAACAGCACCGTTGCCAGCCGCACCGCCGCAAACACGCCGTAGAGGACAGATTCGAGCGTGCAGGCGTTGCCCGAGGGAAAGTAAAACAGGATCGTCACCCCCTGATGGGTGATGAGCGGGTTCAAGATTGCCGTAAAGAGCATCAGCGGCACAATCAGCAACAGTTGCCGCAAAAACTTCTTCCCGCCGACGCAGGAAAGCGCCATTGCCGCCGCAAGCGCCAGTCCGAGCAGTTGCACCCACGGGTGCGAGACAAACATGGAAAACGCCAGCACAAGCAGGAAAAAGGCAGCTTCCACAAAGGGGTGAAGCTTGGAAAACCCCGTCATACCTACACCTCCGCCAAAATAAAACGGAACGCCGAGACGTCCCGCAGTCGGCGCAGAATGACCCTATCCCGCGCACAGCCGTTTCGCCTCAGAAAACCGCTGAGAACAGGCGGGAATATACCGACTTGACCCATTTTCAAACATTCCTACTCCGGTCGCCTTCCCGAAGAATCCCTCAGTGGCATTTCTGACCCTTTCGTTGGTCGCACGGTTGCCGAGACACAGTGGACTGTTTCCTCCGCTGCCTGTTCCACAATATTCGGCTATAGTTTACCACAAATTACGGCAAAAGTAAACGAATAATTGTGTCGAATCGGCGCAAGGCGCATAGACTATAGCGAAGGGGGGCATTGCTATGGCACGCTATGTGCTGAAATTCGGCGGCAGCTCGGTCGCGGACGCCGCAAAGCTCTATGCCGCCGCACGAAAGCTTGCCGCCGAGCACCGCGCGGGACACGAGGTCATCGGCGTTCTGTCGGCGCAGGGCGGCACAACGGACGCATTGCTCGCCAAAGCGCGGGAGATCGACCCCGATTGCAGCGGACGTGAGCTGGACGCCTTGCTCTCCACGGGCGAGATCTGCTCCGTCAGTCTGTGCGCCCTTGCTCTGCGGCGTTTGGGCATCCCCGCCGTCAGCCTGTGCGGATGGCAGGCAGGTCTGGTCACCGAAAATGTCCACGGAGGCGCCCGTGTTCTGCGCTTGGAGGGCGGACGCATTGAACGGGAGCTGCGCGCAAACAACATCGTCTTGGTCGCAGGCTTTCAGGGCATCGACGACGCAGGCGACATCACAACCCTCGGGCGCGGCGGCTCAGACACCACGGCAGTCGCCTTGGCGGCTTTCCTGCACGCCGACCGCTGCCGCATCTACACCGATGTAGACGGGGTTTATAACAGAGATCCGCGCAGATTTCCCGATGCGGTCAAATACGATACGATCAGCTACGACGAAATGCTCACCCTCGCCCGCAGCGGCGCAAGGGTTCTGCACGACCGCTGCGTAGAGCTGGCAAAACGCTACGGCGTAGAAATCGAAGTCCTCTCCAGCTTCCGCCCCCTGCCCGGCACGGTGGTACGGAGATAAATTAGGGAAAGCCTCATTTTTTTGGAAACATTTCACCGAAATATTGTTTTTAAGTGCGTTATTCGTTATAATAACAGAATAACGCACCATTTTTTGCAAAGGAGCGACGAAAATGCAGCTATCGCGGGAAAAGCTAAATAAATTTGCGCCGTCGGAGGCGGTTTGCGCTCTTCTCGGCGCGATGGAATATGAACGGGGCACACTCTGCCGGTCTGTGTTAAACGCACTTCTTCCCATGTTGGACAAGATCTCTTCCTCGCCGCAGGAGGGCTGGCTTGCCTGTACCTATGCGGAGCTTTGCCACGGGTTGTTTCCCGACCCAAACCATCAGGCGCTGCCCGAAAAAATACAGGAGGGTGTCGCTCTGCTCATTCCCGCGCTGGATGCCGCTCTCGCCTGCGAGGAAGCGCTCTTTGACTCTTTGACTGATCTGCTTCCCTTTGACGAGGCGATGTGCAAGAACAGCCGTGTAGCGGAGGAATACGCACGGTTTCTGACGGAGCTTTCCGCCTCGCGGTACCTGTTGACGCTGCAGCTTGCGCGGGAGATCATGCCCTTTGACCCCGCCTCGCACACCATCGGCGTGCGCAATGTCGCAGTCCATACGGCGCTGCTGGCAAAGCAGGCGGGGCTGCCTGCCGATGTGCCGCTTGTCGCCGCTGCCTCGCTCTGCCATGACATTGGCAAATTTGCCTGTCGGGGCGAGGATGCGAAGCGCATTCCCTATCTGCATTATTACTATACATGGCAATGGCTGACCGAACGCGATATGGAGCATATTGCGCACATCTCTGCCAACCATTCGACGTGGGATCTGGAATTTGAGAATCTGCCGATCGAATCGCTTTTGCTGATTTACGCCGACTTCCGCGTGCGCGGCACGAGGGAGAACGGGCGGGAGATCGTTCGTATTTATCCGCTGTCGGATGCCTACAAAATGATCATGTCAAAGCTCTCCGACGTCACGCCCGAGAAGCAAAAGCGCTACCGTCTTGTCTATAGCAAGCTCCGAGATTTTGAACGCTTTCTTCGCGACCGCGGCGTCGGTACGGAGCTTTCCTGTGACGCGCCGGAGCAGCGCGCCGCCCGGGATGTGGCGCTGCTCTCTGCGGAAGAGGCACTGGATGCTTTGCGTGACCTGACCTTTGATAACAACATCCGTCTGATGCACACCATCAGCACCGATGCCTCCTTCGATCTTCTTTTGGAGCAGGCGCGCGGTGAAAAAAACACCCATCGCATCCGCACCTATCTGCGGCTGTTTGACGAATACAACACCTACATGAGCCGCGCAAGCAAGCAGAAGCTTCTCGCCTTTCTCTATGAGCTTTTGATGTATCCCGAAGGAGATGTACGCCGTATCGCAGGCAATATCATGGGCGAGGTGCTTGCCAACAGCGGCCCGAAGTACCGCAAGGAGCTGCCCGCCGCCGCGCCGAAGGCGGCAATGGCGCCGACTATGCTCGCCCTTTTGGATGAATCTGTCTCTCTGTGGGACAGCTACATTGAAATGTGCCTGCATCCCGACCATAAGATCGCGCAAAAGCACGCCCTACGCATTTCCAATTCACTGAAAGCCATTTGCGAAACACTCTTTGCCTCCTGCGAAAGCCGTCTCGCACCTACGCTTGCCGAGCCGCTGTTTACGCATTTGGACGCTCTGCCCGAAACGGAGTGCTTCGTCGTTTTGGACGCGCTTTGCCATGTCCCCTGTGAAGCTGTCAGCCCGACGCTCTTTCAGAAAGCCGAGGCGCAGCTTTTGACCATGCTGCAAAGCGGCACGCCGCGCTGGCAGATCGTCGCCCTGCGCTGCATCGACCATCTGCGCTCGTGTGCAAGCGACGCATTTCTCCGAAAGGTCGCCACGCCGTTGGACGGGGAAGACACCGTAGTGACATATCTGCGGCAGAAGCTTTTCGGCACTGCGCCGGAGCTGCCGGCGGATATTGGGCTGATCTATCTCAGCAACCTCAAAAACGCTGTGCATTGGACGGTGAAAAACGCACAGATCGACCTTCTGTGTGACGACGTTGCCCAACATCCCGCAAATGCCTTTCACACGGCAATGCATCTTTCCAATCTGCTGTCTGTCAGTGAGCATCTTCCCGTGCGCGAACATGCGGGAAAGGCGCTGCTCAGGGTCGCGCCGCTGCTGAGTGTAGATCAGCGCAACGAGATCGCCGTCGATCTGATGCGCGAGCTGGAAAACGGGCAGGAGCAGATTGCCCGTTTTATCCCTGTCTATTTAGGGAAGCTCCTTTGTACCCTCCCCGAAAAGGAGATCATTGAAGCTGCGGATTTTTTAGAGGAGGTGCTGCGCTCCGGCACCGTCCGTCCCGCCGCGCCTGTGCTGCGGACGCTGGGCAGTCTGATTGCCTCCCTGCCTGCACAAAGCACGCAGATCATTGATCGCTGTCTCGGTCTGTTGCTGACCGGTGTTGCGCATTACCATTCCTCCATTCATCAGACTGCGTTGAGCGTGCTATGCCATGATGTTATCGCGAATGAAACGCTCCCGACCGATTTGCGCAAGCACTGTTTTATGCGGATCAGTAAAAAGCTTTTGGCGCTCCTCTCTGAGCCGTCCCGCGGAAAACTGACCTTCTTTAACCGTGCCGCTATGCTCAACCATGTCTACCGCTTTATGGTGCGCTACGAGGTCGAAAACGGCTGTTTCCGTTTCCCTGCGCCGAAGCCCGTTGCCTTTTTCCCTGGCACCTTCGACCCCTTCTCCGCCGGACATAAGCAGATCGTCCGGGAGATCAGAGCGCGGGGCTTTGAGATCTACCTTGCGGTGGATGAATTCTCATGGAGCAAGCGCACCCTGCCCAAGCTCCTGCGGCGCAAGATCGCGCATATCTCCGTCGCGGATCAGTGGGACACCTATCTATTCCCTGACAATCTGCCTATCAACATCGCGATGCCGCAGGATCTTGCCGCTCTGCGCGCCTGTTTCCCCGGTCGTGAACTATATTTAGTCGCGGGCAGCGACGTGATCCGCAACGCCTCCGCCTACAGCACAACCAAGGCAGGCTCCGCAGCAGAATTTGATCATATCATCATTCTCCGCCCCGCTGCCGAGGAGGAGGGCTTGCCGCCCGTTTCCTCCCTCCTGCAAGGCAAGGTCATTGAATTCTCCCTGCCCGAGCAGTTAGAGGGGATCAGTTCGAGCCAAATCAGAGAATTCATTGACAAGAATTTAGATGTCTCCGCGCTGGTCGATCCGATCGTGCAGGCATACATCTATGAATACGGTCTGTATCTGCGTACACCCATGCTCAAGCGTGTCTTAGCTCCGCAGGACTACGCTTTCGGAACGCCGACCGTACAAGACGCGCCGCCTGAGCTGTTCGAATTTCTCCGCCGTACCGCGTCTCCCAGCTCCGTTGCGCTGTATCTGCGCGGCGAGGCGCGGCCGGTAGCATGGGCATACGGTCATACAACAGGCATTGCCGCCCTATACGAAGAATTGCACGATGTCGAGGCATGCTCCTCCGTGCGTCGATGTGCATCGGGAAAGCTATTGATGATCGACGGCGTTCGTGCGGAGGGAGAGCAGACAAGAGAGCTTCTCAACGAGCTTTTGGTGCGTAGTTTGAGCAGCGATCACACCTATGCCCTATGCCGCTGCGCAGAAAACGATCCGGAGCTTTTTAACGCTCTGACGCAGCTCGGGTTTATCCCCGTTGAGGGAGCACCGGGGTTTTACTATGTGGATATGCGCGCACCGATGGTGCTCATTCAAGACGTCCTGCTTTGCATCAAGGACCCGCACCATGACGCGCCGGAGGTCGCCGAGGCAATTCGCGCCGCCCGACCGAAGCTGCGCCGCGCCCTCAGCGGTCTTTACCCCGGCAAGCTGCTCCTGTGCTTCGATGCGGAGCTGCTCAACCAGTCTCTGATGTTCAAGGTGCAGCAGCACAACAATGTTCTCGGTTTACATGGGAAACACTTGGGCAAGCTAATGTGCGTCCCCTACGGCAAAATTCTCTCCGACGAGATCGTGCCGAATACCGTGACGAAAACGCTCCATGTAGACAAGAGCTTTGCTCCGAACGGCGGCAGCTTCTCCGTCGTCGAATACCCCGGCTACAGCTCTTTGGAGAATCAGGTGCGCACCATCAAGGCATTCCGCCGCAGCGTCATCCTTGTGGACGATCTGCTCCACAAGGGCTACCGCATCGGAAAGCTCAATCCCCTCTTTGAGCAGGAGGGCTTGGAGATCAGCCGCATTATCGTCGGCATCCTCTCCGGCAGAGGGCAGGATCTCATGCGCGAGCAGCACCGCCAGGTGGATTGTGAATACTTTATCCCGAATCTGCATTACTGGGTCACGGAGAGCCTGCTCTATCCCTTCATCGGCGGCGACTCCGTCAGCGAGCGCCCGACAAACGGGAGGATGCTCCCGAGTGCTAACCTGATTCTCCCCTATTTCTATCCGCGCCATTTTGTCGGAACGTCCGACAGCGCCGTCCGCGAATTGAGCCGCACCGCGCTGGAAAACGCATTGTCCATTCTCCGCGCGCTGGAGACGGCGCACCAGCGCAGCTTCAGCACCGCCCTGACCCTGCGGCGCTTGGGCGAGGCGATCGCCTATCCGCGCCTGCCCGACCGGGGCAAGCAGCTTTCCTATGACTTTTCCGTCCCCGCGTCGGCGTATTTGGAGGACGATCTTCTGCAGCTTGACCGCATCCGTATGAGAGGAGACGCCATACATGGAGCTTAAAAAATGGAAGCAATTCTGCCTTTGCGGCATGGGCGGCAGCTTTCCCGCAGACGCCGAACCCGCGGATGCCCTGTTTTCGCCGCTGGTATTCTTGTTGAACCGCGACCCACTGCGTTCCCGCGGGTGGTTTGCCGTCTCGTCCATGGAGGAATTGTCGGAACCGGAGGGCTGCTCCGTTCTGCTCCCGCCGCGTCCCTGTGAAGCGCCCAAGGAACTGCAAGCCTTTGTCAGAGAACATGGGGCGACGGTCTTAAACACCGCCTTTGCAAACGCCTTTTCTTTCCTCGCGTCTTCCAAAAAGCAAGCCGGTCTACGCGTGACACTGGTCGGCTTGGGCGATGTGGGCGGGACGCTGCTGACCGCGCTGAAGCTGTTGGGGCGCGAGCTTGCGGAAATACGCATTTTCGATCCCAACGAGGCGCAGTGCCGCCGCTATGAGGCGGAGCTGAATCAGGTCTTAAGCCTCGACGATGCGCCCCTGCCCCGCGTGACGCTCTGCCCGCAGGAAGCGCTGTTCGACTGCGATCTTTTCCTGTTTACCGCCTCCCGGGGCGTTCCTGCGGTCGGCGCGGAGGTGAAGGATGTGCGCATGGCACAGTTTGAACGCAACCGCGATATGCTCTTCTCCTATGCCAAAGCCGCGAGAGACGCGGGTTTTCGCGGGCTGTTCTGCCAAATCTCCGACCCCGTCGATCAGCTTGCACGGATCGTATTCCTGCAAAGCAACCGCGACGAGGCAGGGCGCTTTGACGCAAAAGGGCTGCTCCCGGAGCAAGTTCAAGGCTTCGGCTTGGGCGTGATGGCGGCGCGAGCGGAGTATTATGCTGCGCAAATGGGCATTGCTTTTTCGGAGGGGCGCGTCTTCGGACCGCACGGGAACGACCTGATCGTCGCAAATCACCCGACGGAATATGACCAAACGCTATCCGAAGCACTGACCAAGGCGACTGCCACCGCCAATCTCCGCGTGCGGGAGTTGGGCTTTAAGCCCTATATCGCGCCTGCGCTCTCCTCCGCCGCCGTGAGTATTCTGCGCCTTGTGCGCGGGCAAACGCATTACGGCGCCGTGCCGATGGGCGGCGCGTATTTCGGCTGCCGAAACCGCATGACGGCACAGGGGCTTTCCGTCCTTCGCGAGCCGTTGCATCCTGCGCTGTACGCAAGGGTTCAGGCAGTTCAACATTCGTTAGAGGATTTTTTCTATGATTGACATTCTAATGCCGAAAAAGCAGGAACGGCTTTCCGCAGCATTGGCATTTGCCTTGCGTGGCAAAGAACATCGCTTCCTCGGTTTAGGCGATCCGTTACAAGGAAAACGTGTGCTGTTTGCTTTGGCGACGGATGCTTACGGCATGGATGAGCAAACGCTCCGTCTGCTGCGCCGCCTGCGAAGCGACCCTGCCTGCATGGATGGCAGTGTCGGCGCACTGCTTGTGGACGGCGAAAGCGAGCTTTATACAAAGCAGCTTGCGCAGGAGGCTGCGCTCGCCGCCAACATGGCAGGCTGCACCTTCTTCGGCAAGCCCCTCGTTGAAGGCACGGGTTCGCTTTACAATCAGCATATTCTCGCCGCGCAGCGCGGAGCCGGTCTGAAGGAGACCTATTTTTGCCGCACACGGGAGCTGGTACAACGATTGGAGACCTTCTCCGCCCCCAAATATGACCGTCCGCAGCTTCTCGTCCTGCACGCCTCGGAGCGTGGGCGTTCCGGCACGCTTTGGCTTTGGGAGCAGTTGCGTGCGCGTTTGGAGGCATTTTGTTACATCCGAGAGATCCCTTTGCAAAACGGCACGATCTACGACTGCCGCGGCTGCTCCTACAGCGCCTGTCTTCACTTCGCGCAAAACAACACCTGCTTTTACGGCGGCGCGATCTCCGAGACCGTCCTGCCAGCCATTCGTGATTGCAGCGCAATGCTCTTTCTCTGCCCGAACTACAATGATGCGGTCGGCGCGAACATCACTGCGCTTTTTAACCGCCTCACAAGTCTGCTTCTGCAAAGCGACCTGCACGAGAAATATCTTTTCGGCATC